>JBEKFU010000022.1:0-26871 GCA_050013155.1 Thermacetogeniaceae bacterium
TCTCCGGGACCGGCAGGCCACTGGCCAGAGCGACGTTGCACTCGACCTCGGCCCGGGTCTGCATGCCTACGGCCACGGAGGCGGCACATTCCTGCCCAAAAGCATAGCCCAGGGCCTGTTCCGCCTGGTGCAGCAGGTGACCTCCGCCCAGGGCCTTCATCAGGTAGATCCCTTTTCCCTGGCCCCAGGCGCTCTTGATGGCATCCAGCATCGCCTCCCGGGAGCCGTCCAGAATTCCCAGCCCCCTGACGTTGAACAGCGGATGCACCACGTCGATCTCAGGCCTGTCCAGCACCGCTCGCACCCCCGCCACCTTATGGGTGGAGAGGCCGACCGCTCTGACTATCCCTTTTTCTTTGGATTCTATGAGAAACTCCAGGGCCTGGTGATGGCCCTGCAGGGTCAGAGCCGACTCCTGTTCGTGCAGTAGAAAGATGTCTATAAAGTCGCGATCCAGTTCCCTCCTCGCCCGGTCCAGGCTGGCCCTCATCTCCTGGGCCGTAATGGCATAGGACTTGCTGGCGATAACCAGCGGCATGTCTTTAACTTTCCGCAGTAAAGACCGGAGATACTGGTAGGTCCTATAGTCTTCGGCGGTGTCAAAAAAATTGACCCCCCGGGATGCGGCATATTCCAGCAACGCAACACCCTCTGCCATGGGCAGGTTGGCTTGCAGGGGGCCTATGGTCAGCACTCCAAAGCAGAGGCGGGATACACAGAGGCCGGTTTTGCCCAGGGTGCGGTACTCCATCTATCTGGCCTATTCACCTTTTCCAAGATAGCTCTTGATCAGCGTCTCCAGCAGTATGTCGCGCTCGAAGCTCCTGATCAGGTTACGGGCATTACGGTGGCTGGTGATGTATGCCGGGTCCCCCGACAGCAGGTATCCAACCAACTGGCTGATCGGGTTGTATCCCTTTTCTTTCAACGCCTCGTATACCGTGTCCAGAACCTCACGCGCCGGCGACCTGGTTTCATCCCTGATCTTGAAAGTCATGGTTTGATCCATCGATTCTTCCGGCACCAATCTTCACCTCCAAACGGATGCAAACAATCCTATCTATATTTAACTTAACTCTACTAACTCTATTCTCCTTAAAGTGGTGTATTCCTCCTTGCAAAAACCGCCCCGGAGAGCGCCGTCGCTTACCTTTTGAGGCTGGCTCTTTCCTGCCTGGTTGCCAGTTGGCGCTTCAGGATCCTCGCCGCCGCCTGGAGCGCCTCGTCCAGATGGGCCGGGTTCTTGCCCCCGGCCTGGGCCATATCCGGCCTGCCGCCGCCCCCGCCGTCCACCAGCCGGGCCACTTCCTGAACGATAGCGCCTGCATGCAGCCCTTCCCGCTTTACCAGGTCGCCGGTGACAAAGCTGACCAGTGCAACCTTGCCGGCAATCGTGCTGCCCAGCACGATCACTCCGGAGCCCAGCTTCTGCTTCAGGAGATCGCCGAGGCTGCGGAGTGCCTCCATATCCGGCGCCGGCGCCTTGGCCGCCAACAGCTTCACGCCATCCACCTCGACAACGTCGCCCAGCAGGACGTCCACGTTGCTCAGCATGGCCTTGCCCCGGAGGTCTTCCAGCTCCTTTTCGGCAGTGCGAAGCTGGTTTTGAAGCTGTTCTATCCTTTGCAGCAGGTTGTCCGGGGCCACCCTCAACACTTCCGCCGCCTGGACAACCACCTGCTCCTGACCCCTCCAGTACCTCAGCAGTTCGACGCCGGTCAGGGCCTCGATGCGCCTTGTTCCGGCGCCGATACCGGTGTCGGACAGGATCCTGAACAGGGCCAGTTCGCTGGTATGGCGTACGTGAGTCCCACCACAGAGTTCCCGGCTGAAATCACCTATGGACACGACCCGGACCTGATCACCGTATTTTTCTCCGAAGAGGGCCATGGCGCCCTGCTTCAGGGCTGACTCCCGGCCGGTGACGGAGACATTGACCAGCAGGTCCCCGAGAATCTCCCTGTTGACAATATCCTCGATCTGCTTCAATTCCTCCGGAGCAAGCGGCGCAAAGTGCGCGAAGTCAAACCGCAGCCGGCCCGGCCCCACATAGGAACCGCTCTGATGCACGTGCTTCCCCAGGACGGTGCGCAGGGCCTGGTGCAGCAGGTGGGTGGCCGTATGATTGCGGGCGGTCGCCTGCCGGCGCTCACGGTCCACCTCCGCCAGCACCAAGTCGCCCTTGCGGAGAACTCCTTGCCGGACGCGCCCCTGGTGAACGATCAGGTTGCCTATTTTTTTCGTATCCTCGACCTCGACCACACCGGACGGCCCCTTGATCAGCCCCAGGTCACCTACCTGGCCGCCCCCTTCGGCGTAGAACGGGGTGATATCGAGCAGCACCTGGACCCTGTTACCGGCCGTCGCCTCTTCCACGTCGGCGTCATCCTCGACGATCGCCAAGACGTGAGCGCTGGATGACAGGGTGTTATAGCCCTGAAAACCGGTCTCAAGCTCCCGGTAGGCATCCCAGGCGCCGAAGCCGGCCATGCCTGCCGTCTCCAGGCGGGCGGGCGCCGCGCCCAGAGGGCGCCCGGCGCGGGCGCGCTCCCGCTGCTCCTCCATGGCCGCCTGAAAGCCTTCCATGTCCACAGACAGCCCGCGTTCATCAAGGATCTCCCGGGTCAACTCCAGCGGGAAACCAAAGGTATCGTAAAGCCTGAAGGCAATCTTTCCGGGCAGTTCCAAAGCCCTGGACTGCGCTGTCCGGTTCAGGTGATCATGCAGGATCTGCAGGCCCTGCTCCAAGGTTTCCCCAAACCGCTCCTCTTCGATGGCCACGATCCGCCGGATGAAATCCTGACGCTCCTGTAGTTCATGGTATGTATCCTGATATAAGGCAATCGTCTTGCCAGTGACCCGGTCCAGGAAGGAGCCCTCTATGCCCAGCAGCCTGCCATAGCGGACCGCCCGCCGCAGGATGCGGCGCAGGACGTATCCCCTTCCTTCATTGGACGGGGTCACCCCGTCCGCAATCAGAAAAGCCACCGCCCTGGCGTGATCGGCGATCACCTTCAAGGCAACATCATCCTTGGCGGTCGCCCCATACTCGGTCCCCGCCATGACGGCAGCCTCATTGATCAGGGGAAACAGGAGGTCGGTCTCGAAGTTGTTGGGCACACCCTGGATGACGGAGGCGATCCGCTCCAGGCCCATCCCGGTGTCGATGTTCTGGCGGGGCAGGTTGGTGAACCGGCCCTCCTCATCCCGGAAATACTGCATGAAGACCAGGTTCCAGACTTCGAGATACCTGCCGCAGTCACAGTCCACGCCACAGTCAGGCCTGCCGCAACCCCGCCCGGGGCCCAGGTCAACCAGGATCTCGGAGCAGGGGCCGCAGGGCCCGACAGGCCCCGCTGCCCAGAAGTTGTAATCGGCGCCCAGGCGAACAATCTTCTCCCCCGGCATTCCCGTTACCTGCTGCCATATCATGTCCGCCTCATCATCATCGGTATAGACAGTGACCCACAGATCAGACGGAGAGAGGCCGAGTTCCCTGGTCAGATACTCCCACGACCAGGCAATCGCCTCTTTTTTGAAGTAATCCCCGAAGGAGAAGTTGCCCAGCATCTCAAAGAAAGTGTGATGGCGGGCTGTCTTCCCGACTATTTCCAAATCTGCCGTGCGCAGGCACTTCTGCACGGTGGTCACCCGGTGATGGGGCGGTACCGCCTTGCCCTGAAAATATGGCTTGAAGGGAACCATGCCGGCGACGGTGAGCAACAGCGTGGGATCATCCCTGGGGATCAGGGAGGCGCTGGGCAGGATGAGATGGTCCCGCTTGCTGAAGTATTCCAGAAATTTTTGCCTCAATTCGTTGCCGCTAACCAACTCCAGAACCTCCCGAAAGCTTGCAAATTTAGGCCCATTATACCTTTGGCAGCATTTTATGTCAATGAAAGGGGCGCCTTTCAAAAAGCGATTAGTAGTATTTACATACACTTGTACGCATAGTATAATATACTAAAGCTCTTTGACAATCAGTATGGGGTTGCAGTGGGTCAAAGGGCCGCTGCGTAAAACTGATTCCCGATAGGGCAAGTGCTTCCAAAGAAGCACGTATCTACGTAACCGCAAGGTGAAGTAGTAGATGCCCATGGACCGGGCCAGTGCCGTGGAGACATGGCTCTGTAGCTCACGAGAGAGCGTAAGACCCTGCCCTGCCTTGGCAGGGCGGCTCTCGATGAAATGAGAAGCCCCTAGGCTTGCCCTGGGGGAGGTTCACGTCAATCAAGGATTAGTATCAAACAGTTGTACCCCTACTATATAATCCGGTCCCACAGCGAACGCAGTCCCACTCGCATCAGGCAGGTTACCGGAACCGCAAAGATCAGGCCGAGGGCGCCGAAAAAATATCCCCCTATCAATAAAACCAGCATCACCGCCAGCGGGTGCAGGCCCATCCGGTCTCCCAGCAGGCGGGGCACCAGGATACAGCCTTCAAGCTGCTGCACCGCCAGGTAGACAATCAGCATCAGGATACCCTTCATACGGTTTTCCACCAGGGCAAGTCCGATCACCGGAAAGGCGGCGATGATCGGCCCAAAGAAGGGGATCAGGTCTGCCAGAGCGGTGAAGATACCGATCAGCAGAAAAAACCGCAACCCGATCAGCGCCGCCCCCAAACCCGTCAAAAATCCTACCACTGCAGACACCAACAGGTGCCCCCGTAAAAACTTGCTGAAGATCAGGTCCGCCTCTCTCAGGAAATGGACCAGGTCGCTGCGGAATTCCGGCGGCAGGATGGCCAGGAATCGCTTCTTGAAGTGCTCGTAGTCTTTAACAATATAATATGCCAGGAATGGGGCCAGGAGAAAGCTGGGGATTTGGGCAAGAAGTGAGAGCAGGCTCTCGGCGAAGCTGCGCATCCGCTCATACAGGCCGCTGCGGATACGGCTGGACATCTCCACCAGGATCTGCCGGGCCTCGGGCGGCAGCAACACCCTATCGGAAAGGTGGTTCAGGTAATTCTGGAACTCCATCCAGGCGCTGCTGTAAACCGGCAAGATGCTTTCAAACGCCCTCGTTTCGTTGAACAGGGTGGGTATGAACAGCAGCAAAAAAATGCCCGCCAGGATGATCCCCGCGGCATATACGGTTAAAATCGCTTTTGCCCGGTTTACTCCCCGGGTTTCCAAAATCCGCACGAGCGGATAGACCAGGTACGCTATCAAGGCGGCGATCGCAAAAGGGATCAGCAGTGATCGCACCAGGTAAACAAAGGCTGCGGCGGCCAGGCCCACGAAGCAGAGAACGATGATGCGAGAAGTTTGCCGCTTCATCTGTTGCCTACCGGCGCAACATATCCCCCATTCCCCGGGAGATCCCGCGTATTACTTTCCTGGCGCGGTCGCCGATCTCCCCCGACTGCATCAACAGTTTCCGTTGTGGTCTGTAGCGGGAAGCAAAGAACATGCCCAGGATTACCCCCATAATCCCGCCTGCAAACAGTCCGTTCCAATAATTTTGCCTGTTCAACCGGATCACTCCTCGTATTTTTATAGGATCGTTCAAACGCCGTCCTCGACGGGGGCAGCCATGGCCATCAGGCTCCCATCTTCATTGATCTCGTAGATTTCTCCGTCCCCCTGGGTGTTGAACTCGACAAAACAGGACCAGCAATAATACTGATCCGCACCCACCTTGCCTGTCTGGTTGCTCCGGCAGATTGGGCACTGCATTATTCTGCATCCTCCTTTCCTTGATTGTTCCCCAGCACTTTCAGTGCTGGGGAACGAGGCCCACCCCGCGCCCCGCATGCATGCGCGGGGTTCCTGTCTAAATCCCTTACCACAACAGCTTCCGATCCCCAGACCAGAACCGCCTCCGGCGGCAACACCTCCCTGCCGGAGATAAAATCCCCGACAAGGCCGCCCGAAACCTCATACCCCACCAGCGATTCGCCATGGCCGTCGAACACCAGGTCCTGCAAGGTGCCCAGGTTGCGCCCGGTATCGGTCACCACCAGGACACCGGCAACTGCGCCAATACTCTTATCGCCGTCGCTATCCGCTTTCCCTCCGGTCGTCGCTTCATCCGCCACCGTCACCGCATCCTGGCCTATGAAAGCAATACTGCCAAAAGGAATGGGGTCCGACCTGGAGACGACCCCTCCGGTGTCCAGGCTGATCGCCTTTATTTTTCTCTGATCATGGTTCCAGGAGAGATCCGCTACCAAACCCAACTCTTTTCCCGTTGACAGCTTGATTACCGGCAACCCGACAATCTCCCGGCCCCTGCGCATTCACCCATCTCCTTGCCACTATTATTACCTGCCTAAAAATAAAAATTCACCCACGATGACTACCCGCTCTAATGCCCCCCGCTTCTCCTCCTCCGCATCCGGGCTAACGCCCGGCCTGAAAGAATGCGGAGCACATGAAGCGGTGGGATAAGAGCCGGGTGCCCTCTGGGCGCGTCCCTGGATTAACGATTTACCACAGATGACTATCCGCTCTAATGCCCCGCTTCTCTGAAGCGGGGGGATAAGAGCGGATACGTCACTGTATTAACTAGTTCTAAGCTTCAGTGGGGGGAAGACAATCCCCCACTGAAGCCAAGAACTCGTTGAACCGCGAGGGGGAGTGGCCTGAGCAGAGGGCGTCTACTTGGGGTCGCGCAGGAGCGCCAGGCGTTCTCTGATCCTCTTCTCATGGCCGGATTCCGAAGGCTCGTAGTATTTCCTGCCTTTAAGGGTATCGGGCAGGTACTGCTGAGCGACGTGAGCACCCGGAAAGTTATGGGGATACAGGTAGCCCTGGCCATGCCCCAGTTTTTTGGCGCTCCTGTAATTGGCATCCCGCAGATGCCCGGGCACGGTCCCGATATTCATCCGCTCCAGGTCCTGCCTGGCAGCGGTGAGCCCCTTGTAAGCCCGGTTGCTCTTCGGGGCGCAGGCGATGTAAACCGCCGCCTCCGCCAGCAGCAGTTCCCCTTCCGGCATCCCCACATACTCGATTCCCTGGGCTGCAGCATTGGCGACTACCAGGGCCTGAGGGTCGGCCAGCCCCACATCCTCTGAGGCGCAGATAACAATGCGCCTGGCAATGAAGCGCGGGTCTTCGCCGGCCTTGAGCATGCGGGCCAACCAGTGGAGTACGGCATCCGGGTCCGACCCCCGCATCGACTTGATGAAGGCTGAGACCACATCGTAATGGGCATCCCCATCCTTGTCATAAAGCACCAGGCGCTGTTGTACGGCCTCGGCGGCCTCATCAGGCCCGATCCGGATCGTGGCGCCACCCACGCCCGGCGGGCGCCCAACACCGGGCGGACACATCTCTTTTGTATCAGGGACTGAGGGCGGGTGCCCGCTTGCGGGCGCGGTGTTAAGCGCACTATCATCCTGTGCGCTTTGTGTGCTGGGACGGGCGATGCGCAGAGAGGCTTCCAGGGCGTTTAGCAGCACCCGGGCATCGCCTCCGGATACCCGCAGCCAGTGCTCTATGGCCTCCGGGTCTACCTCGATGCGCAGCTTTCCCAGCCCCCGTACGGGATCTGTCAGGGCACGATCCAGGATCTGGCGCAGTTGCTCCGGTTCCAATGGATAGAATGGCAACACCCGGGTCCGGGACAGGAGCGGGGCATTCACCGAGAAATAGGGGTTTTCGGTCGTGGCGCCCACCAGCACGACATATCCCCTTTCCACCGCGGGCAGGAGCACATCCTGCTGGGCCTTGTTGAAGCGGTGAATCTCGTCAATGAAGAGCAGGGTCTGCTGGTCATACAGTTTCAGCCGGTCCTGGGCCTCCGCCAGTATCTTGCGCAATTCGGCAACTCCGGAGTTGCTGGCATCGAGCTGCATGAAGCGAGCCCGGGTGGCTTCCGCCATGATCCAGGCCAGGCTCGTCTTTCCGGTGCCCGGGGGTCCGTAAAAGATGGCTGACGGCAGACTATCCTCTTTCAGGGCGACATTGAGCAACCGCCCCGGCCGCACCAGGTGTTCCTGGCCAACATACTCATCCAGGGTCCTGGGGCGCATGCGGTAGGCCAGCGGGCCGCTGACGCCCGTTTTTTTCTCCAGGGCATGATCAAACAAGTCCATTACGGCAACCTCATAACACCAACCACGAACCACCAACCACTATAATGTCTGGTCGAGCAGCCGGTTGATCTCCTCCTGTGGCCTGAACCCGGTAATCCTGGTTTTCTCCTCCCCGTTCTTGAAGACGATCAGGGTGGGAATGCTCATCACGTTGAACTTTATGGCTGTGGCCTGATTTTCGTCGACATTGAGCTTACCCACCGTCAGCCGCCCGGAATAATCCTCGGCTACTTTCTCCAGCACCGGCGCCATCATCTGGCAGGGGCCGCACCAACCGGCCCAGAAGTCCACCATCACGGGAAGCGTCGCCTTGCCAGTCTCTGCGCTGAAATTGGCGTCAGTCAGGGTAACGATATTCTGGCTCATGAACACACTCCCTTAATCATCATTTTTGTAATAACAGTGACTCAGACATATTATACCATACCATACAGGTGTTTGTGAATGTATTTGTCCAATTGGGCGACCGCCCAGTTCATTTCACGACAAAAAATATCCGGTATTCTCTTCGAACCGCGCCCGCAAGCGGGCACCCGCTCGAGGAGACATCAGTCCTGGCCCTGGACCGAGTCCAGTCCGAATTCCGCAAAGTGCTCTCTCAGGCTCCTGACGGTCCGGGGACTGACCCCGAGTATGGCCGACATCCGGTCGTCCGGGATCTGCTCTTTTACGAGTTCGATAAACCGGTTGAAATCGACACCCGCCTCCCGGGCCATATACTCCAGGCTGGGCTGCCATCCCCAGGGCGGGCCGTGTCCGTCCGGCTGGTCGCTGAATTCGCCCATGTCCATCACCCTTTCCCAAGCAATATTTACCATTGAGGTAAGACCGGTGTACCCCCTGACTACCATGGGAGGCAGGTCATCAGGGTTCATAGAGGGTCTACATGAAAAAGACCGCCATGCCATTATGCCTAGCTATTACTCGAATTGACGTAAAATATTCTTGTTTCTTTTTGTCTCAGAAAAGATTAAAATATCTTCGTGGTATTTCAACAACGAAAGGGAGAGCGCAAACATGAAGACATACCTGCAGTTGACGCGACACAACGGAAACAGCCCCCTTTTTCTGGCAGTTGAAATGTCGCTCGTTTCCACATTGCGGGGGACCCCGCTACATGTCCATGCAGAAGGGCTGAGAGGAACCGGAAAGACCACCATCATGCGCTCGGTCAAGCAGTTCCTTCCTCTCATCACCAGGATCAAGGATTGCCTCTACAACTGCGATCCTCACCAACCACACTGCCCGATACACAGAGGCCTGTCACAGGAAGAGATCGCCACCCTGAGCACAGAGCAGGTACCGGTGCCGTTTCTGGAGATCTCCCATTCGGCGAAAATCGGTACCGTTGCCGGCAGCATCGACCTGGGGAAACTGACCAATCCATCCCAGCCGGAGGCCGCCCTGCTGCCCGGAATAATTCCCCAGGCACACCGCGGGATCATTTTTGTTGATGAGATCAACCGCCTGGCTGATACCTCGCCGGAGATCACCGACGTGCTTTTAGACGTGATGGGCACCAAACCAGGCCGGGTGCAGATCGAGGAAACCGGCCTGCCGGTGGTGGAGGTGCCGGTTTCGGTTTCCGTCTGGGCAGCCTCCAATCCGGATGAAGAGCCCGGCCCCCTGGCCGAGATCAGGCGGCAACTCTCGGACCGCTTTGACCTGGTGGTGCCAATGGGGCGCCCCTCCACCACGGAGGCGGTGGTCGATATCCTGTTGACCAACGAGGCCGTCAAGAACGAGCAGTCGAACGGCGACCGCGACCTCTCACCCCAGGAGGTCAAGCGCCTCCAGAAGTTCCGGCAGGATATCGCCAACATCGCCGACCAGAGCGACCTGGCCATGCCTGAATACCTGACCAACTTCCTGGCCAGCATCTACATCAACTTCAACATTGAAAGCCTGAGGGCGCTGGAGGCAATCACCCAGGCGTCCCTGCTCCATGCCGCGCTGAGAAAACGGAACCAGATGATGATCAGCGACATTATGGCTGTCCTGCCCCTGGTGCTATACCAACGGGTCAGTCCGGCCACGCTGGCGGAGATCATGAATACCGTCAACAACCGCATGTCAGGCGGCGATAAGGCAGCATATACCGTCGCCCCTTCCGTGAACAAGGGCGGCAGCAGCCGTTTCGCACAGTTTTTCAACCGGAACTCGGAGAAAAAGGACGCAGGTACGCCAGGCAATGATGAGCAGGACGGCGAGGAGTCACCGCCGCAGAAGGCGCGCTACCTGCGTGATGCGCTGGACAACGGGGTGATCAAAAGAGAATACGACCTCTCTTAACCGATGGGGTGAGGAGAATGTAGATGCCGGAGCTCCTCATTTTTGACACAATAACACCACAGCAGCTTACAGAGTTAGGCGGACAGATCACTGCCAGCCTGAACCAGAAGCAGGGTTTCCGGCTTGGTGAATCGACCGTCATCAGCTCCTATCTGCACAGGACCACCTACCTTCATCCGGGCGAGATTCGCATCCTCGTGAACCGGGACGCCGGTATGGAACTGGCGCACCGGGAAACGCCCGGGCAGATCATCCATGTCGATATCTTTCATGAACCAGCGGCAGTGGAGCACCAATTGCTGGTTAAAGCCATGGAAGAGGCCATTGCCGCCTACCTGGGCTTCACCGGCAAACAGGATGACGCTCCAGACCTGTTCCAGTCCTACGCAGAGCGTATCCACCTGGAAACAGGAACCGGGTCCGGCGCCCTGATCGAATTGATCGCCGGCGCCGGATCTGCCGGCCAGGCGCCCGCCAAGCCGCGCCGCAAGAGTCACGTCCAGATCCTCCTTGACCGCTTTGCCGCCGACGACCTGCCCCTCCTCCCCTGCCTGGTAGACGCCGTAGAAACCGGGCTGGCCTCCCAGTCGCTGGAGATCAGAAAGGTCGAGAAGGTCGTCCACGTCGAGAAAAAGGCCAGGCAGCCCGTACCCGCTTACCTATTTGGCCTGGAGCCGGACAAGTTCCAGCTCTGGGACATGGCCTCCACTCTCACCAACATGCTGAGCAGCCCCGAGGACGTGATCGAATTCCTCCAGGCTTTCATGCCGGGCATATTCCGCCGCAAGCAGTTCCTGGCCAACCTCCGCAACAAGCACGGCCACATGCGGGACTTCATCATCGGCATGTCCAACGCCGGGTTGATCAGGCGCGGCTGGTTCACCGACACTCTGACCAAGGAGGGCCGGGAACTGCTGGAGTTCGTCATGCTGCACCAGCGGGAGTTGGAGTCCCAGATGCGCAAGCTGTTGCGGCAGGTCCCCGTGCCTAGCGCCAAGTACCGGGTAGTGCGCACCACCCATCTGAAAAGCAGTCATAAGAACTACGCCTATGTCAGCAAGGTAACGGCGTCGCTGAAAGATGCCTGGCTGGGCAGCATCGCCGTTCCCGAAACCATCGTCCAGGCCGCCAAGGACCGCTACTTTCAAAAACGGAGCACCCCACTGCTAACCAGGGACGACATCAGGGTGCACCAACAGGTGATGTCCAAGCCCGTCGACGTCTGCCTGGTCATTGACGGCAGCGCCAGCATGGCGGGCCCGAAGATGAAGGCGGTGTGGCAACTGGCCGAACACCTGCTGCTGACTACCCGGGACCGGATCGCCGTGGTGATCTTCCAGCGCCGCAAGGCCCGGGTGGTGATCCCCTTTACCCGCAACTACACCCGGCTGAAGCTGAGCCTGAGATCGTCGATGCACCCCAATGGCCTGACCCCGCTGGCCGACGGGATCGTGGAAGCCCTGCGCCTCATCAAGAACCGCCATGTGCGCAACCCGCTGCTGGTCCTGATCACCGACGGCGTCCCCACCTTTGGCAAGTGGACGATCGACCCGCGCAAGGACGCCCTGAGAGCAGCCGGCATGGTGCCGTCATCCCGGGCAAAGCTGATCTGCATCGGCGTGGCGTCCAACCAGGAGTTTCTGGAGGAACTGGCCATGCAGGCCAAAGGCAGCGTCTACATTGTGGATAATCTTGAGGAGAGGACCACCCTGATCGAGATCGTGCGCCAGGAGAGGAAGTACCAAACAAAGTGATGAGTAATGAGTGATGAGTAATGAGTGATGAGTGGAAAATCAAAAGCAATAACTCATTACTACTACAGCAAAATGTATTCGCACTTTTCGGTTTCACCAAGAGGCTAGCTGTATCACAGCGTTACCGGTCCGCAGGACTAGGCGCCGCATCCACGTCGGCACCCGATTTTCCAATTGGCCACCTTTACTGCGAGCAAAAGCGAGTTTGGTGGACATCGTGCCCAAAAAGCACGATGGAACGGCATCGTGGTAGTCTTGCTCATCACTCATGACTCATCACTCATCACTCCTTGAGCAGCAGCGCTACGGCGCTGCTGCTCAAGGTAGACCCACAGCACCGAGACATCGGCCGGGGTGACACCGGGTACCCGGGCCGCCTGACCCAGGGTCAGCGGCTGCACCTGGCTCAGTTTTTCCTGGGCCTCCCTGGACAGCCCCCTTACCTCCCTGTAATCGAGGCCGGTGGGCAGGCGCTTGTTTTCCTGCTTCTCCATCCGCGCCACGTGGCTCTCCTGCTTTTCCAGGTAGCCTGCAAACCGGACCTGGATCGTGAGCTGCTCGGCGATCTCGTCAGGTACGGCCTGGTGCCCGCAGCCGGCCAGCCTGACCAGTTCAGAACAACTGATCTCCGGCCGCTTCAATAGATTTTTCAGGCTGAGCGGCTCCCTGAGCCGGGCGCTGCCCTTCTCTTCAAGCCAATCCTGAACCTCCGGCGCCGGCCTGACCACCGTCTCCTCCAGCCAGCGGTTTTCTTCCTCCAACCGGGCCAGTTTGGCTTGAAAGATCCGGTAGCGCTCATCGCTGACCAGGCCGGCCTGCCGCCCCAATTCGGTGAGCCGCAGGTCGGCATTGTCCTGGCGCAGCAGCAGGCGGTACTCGGCCCTTGAGGTGAGGATGCGGTAGGGCTCGCGAATTCCCTTGGTGACCAGGTCGTCGATCAGCACCCCGATATAGGCCTGTGAGCGCTTCAACACCAGCGGCTCTTTACCCCGGGCATGGAGGGCGGCGTTGATGCCGGCAATGATCCCCTGGGCCGCGGCCTCCTCGTAACCGGAGGTCCCGTTGATCTGACCTGCAGTGAAGAGGCCGTGAACATTCTTGGTCTGCAGGGCCGGGTCCAGTTGGGCGGGCACCACGCAGTCATACTCGATGGCGTAGCCGACCCGGATGATCTGCACCTGTTCCAATCCCTGCATGCTTCTGAGCACCGCTACCTGCACATCCTCGGGCAGGCTGGTGTTCATCCCCTGGACGTATATCTCATCGGTCGACCGGCCCTCCGGTTCCAGGAAGACCTGGTGCCGCCGGCGCTCTGGAAAACGCATCACCTTGTCCTCAAATGAGGGGCAGTAGCGCGGTCCCACCCCCTCGATGATCCCGGAGAACAATGGTGCCCGGTGCAGGTTTGACCTGACGATGGCATGAGTCTGTTCATTGCTGTAGGCCAGCCAGCAGGGCAATTGGGTTCTGGGCGCCCTGGGAGAGAGATAGGAGAAGAACAGGGGCGGCTCATCGCCAGGCTGGACAGTCATTTTGTCAAAATCAACGGTGCGCCTGTCGATCCGGGGCGGCGTGCCCGTCTTGAAACGCGCCAGTTCGAAACCGAGGTCTTTCAGGCAGGCGGCCAACTCCCCGGGCGCCAGTTGTCCGTTGGGGCCGCCCGGGTAGGTGACGTCGCCGACGATGATCCGTCCGCGGAGATAGGTCCCGGTGGTCAGGACCACGGCGGCAGCGGTAAACCTGGCGCCCGTCCGGGTGACCACACCCGCCGCCCTCTCCCCATCCACGATCACTCTCTCGGCAGTTCCCTGCTTCAGGTCCAGGTTCGGCTGGTCCTGAAGTGTCCTGAGCATGGCACGCATGTAGTCCGCCTTGTCCACCTGGGCCCTCAGGGCTCGCACCGCCGGGCCCTTGGCAGTATTGAGCATGCGCATCTGGATATAGGTCCTGTCGGTGGCGAGCCCCATCTCCCCGCCCAGGGCGTCGATCTCCCGCACCAGGTGGGCCTTCCCCGGTCCACCGACAGCCGGATTGCAGGGCATCAGGGCCACGTAATCGATATTCAGAGTGATCAGCAAGGTGCGGCAACCCATGCGGGCGCTCGCCAGGGCGGCCTCACACCCGGCATGGCCGGCTCCGATCACAATCACGTCATAGCTTCCCGCCTGGTACTCCTCTGTCATCAGACTCACCCCATTTGGGATATGTGAAGTGTCCGCGCCCACCAAGGCGGGCACCCGCCCACATCTCGCTTCCCGCTTCTCAAGTACGCCGATTTTTTATAAACAGGACTGTTTCCGGGCATATTGTAACATGGCAGCCAGTTCCAGCCAACCGGATGAGAGATGAGAGATGTAAGGGATAGTCGCCCGAGGGGCGACAATGGCTGGGAGGTCAAACCACTGCAGGTAATTCCAGGAGGGCGCCGATGATCCCGCTGCGCGACAGCACCCGCTCCCGCACCTTTCCCATCGTCAACGTATCCCTGATCGTGATCAACTTCATCGTCTTTTTCAAAGAGATCTCCCTCTCCAACCAGGCCTTGAACCAGTTGACGTTCACCTACGGGCTGGTCCCGGCCCATGTCGCCTCTCAGCTTGCAGCGGGCGCTCCCTTTCTGTCCCTGGCCACTCCCTTCATCACCGCCATGTTCCTGCACGCCAACTGGCTCCACATCATCGGGAACATGCTTTACCTGTGGATTTTCGGGGATAACGTGGAGGACCGGGTCGGCCACATACCTTACCTGTTCTTTTACCTCCTGGTGGGCGTGGCCGGGAGCATTGTCTATTGTCTAGCCAGTCCCGCCTCCAGGGTGCCGATCATCGGCGCCAGCGGGGCTATTGCCGGTATCCTGGGAGCATACTTCGTCCTCTATCCCAAGGCCAAGGTGCTGACCTTGCTCCCCCTGTTCTTTTTCATCACCCTGGTCGAGATCCCCGCCGTCTGGTTCCTGCTTCTCTGGTTCGGGATGCAGGTACTAAACGGTTTTACCACCTCCCTCGCCGCCGATTCTGTCGCCTGGTGGGCGCACATCGGAGGCTTTGTGGCGGGGGCGGCGCTGATCAACCTGTTTGCCGCATCCGAACGCTTCAAGGTCTGATGAACAACTCGTTGCTCCGTACCCCCAATCTTCAACGAGTTCTAAGCTTCAGTGGGGGATTGCCTTCCCCCACTGAAGCTTAGAACTCGTTAATACAGTGATGTAGCCGCTCTTATCCCACCGCTTCAGAGAAGCGGGGGGATAAGAGCGGGTAGTCATCTGTGGTAAATAAACTAATCTAAGGTGTCATCCGACCACCAACCACCAAGATCAGCTTTCCAGCCCGATATTGATCTCAATAATCCCCGCCTCGGTATAGATCTCCACGTTGAGCGACTTCACCTGGCTGACGATGCAGGATATTTTCTCACCCGTAATTAAAGTGGGAGGGGACACTTGCATAGCGACACCATTCTGCCCGACAATGGTCATGGCATTGGCGGAAAGCATGTTGGCCATTTCCGCGATGGCGCTCTGGGCTATGTCGTCAAGCGTCTCCACCGGCCTTCCCATCATCATGATGGAAGCGATCTTTTTAGCCGCGGCCAAGTCCATGCTGATGGCAATATTGCCCCGTATGCCCCCGGAAAGCCCGATCAGGGCGGTGACATCCCGCGCCGCCGACAGTTTTTCCTTGAGCGAGAGCCTTCCCCGCTCTACATTCTTGATTCCCAATCCCGGAAGCACTTGAAAAAAAGTATCTATGAAAGGAGAGAATACTCTGGCATCCATGTCGTCATCAACTCCCTTCGAAGCCTACACTGAGGTTGATAGCTCCGGCGGCGGTCTCCATCCTGATCATATGAGCCTTCACCTTGGGGCTATTGATGTTCAAGCGTCTGCCCACGAAGACGCTGGGGGGAGCGAGCCGCAGGTTCAGGCCTCGATGGCTGTTATTGATGTTGGTGGTAGCATTGCCGGATAGAATGTTCAGAAATTCAGCGAGGGAGAAGAGAACAAAATCATCTTCCAGACCGTATTCTTCCCCGTTCATCATTCCGCACAGCCTGCATGCCACTTCCCTGGAGGTGTCCAGGATGACTCTGCCCGTCATTTTGCCGGCTATGCCCAAGATTACAGCCAATCCTTCGGACTCCAGAATACCCTGCTGCAGCTCCGTCTCGCCGAAGGAGCACTCCAGGCCGGCCATGTCTTGTAAAGTATCTTTCAAAGCTGTACGGAAATACTCCAAGTAGTTATCATCTTGCTGTGCGGCATCCTCGGCGTCTGAATTATCCAGGGCGTACACCTTACTGAGCGCGGCAAGCATGTCCGGCGCCTTGAAGGGCTTCTTCAGGATCATCTTGATGCCGGCAGTTTTAGCCTCCTGCACGATCTCCTCATCACCCATGGCGCTCAGCATGATGATCTTCGCCTTCGGGTCTCTCCTCAAGATCTCTCTCGCCGCTGCCAGCCCATCCATGATCGGCATGGTAATGTCCATGGTGACCACATCCGGCTTCAGCCTCTGGTACAGCTCGACCCCTTCCTGCCCGTTTTTACCGGACCCGCATATTTCGTAGTCGTCTTCCGGCAATATCCTGGCAATCGCCTTGTAAATAAAAGGGGAGTCATCGACCACCAGAATCCTGATCTTCATTTCATCACCTCGCTGATTAGATTCTGTCCGACAATCGAAAGGATCAGGTGTTTCTCTTCAGAGCGGAATACGAGGCACATGCCGGGGACAGTTGATGTCCCGTCGTTTACTGCCAGGACCGGCAAGCCTAACTCATACTTGACCGTAGGCGGCACGATAACCTGCATCAATTTCCCGCCAATCGTGTTCAAGAGTTCTGCAAGCGTGTCCAGTTCACGGTCGCGGACTGGCTGTTCTGCGTCCAAGCCATAGATATTGCGCGTGATCTCTTGCAGTAGAGCAGGTTCTACAGCCAACAACAACTCTCCTGCAAGCGGCTGGACAACCGGAAGCTTCATTTTCCAAAAACGAGCGGGTACTGCCGCCTGTCTATCCTGGTGCTCCTCTTCAAGCTCGATGAAAGCCAGGTCGGCCACCACTGCGATCAAAGCTTGACACAGTCTTCCGGCACGATCGCTGTTGCAGCATTCAGTCATTTTTTGCACCCTCTCCCGTTCCTGTTTAAAGCTGCCAGTGTCCTGTACATGCCGGCCGGAGAGACAGGCTTGCCCAGGACGGCCAAGGCGCCCAGGCCGATCAGTTCCGCTTCCTGCGCAGGGTTGCTGGTGCTGGTCACTACTATTACCGGAATAGATGAAAATGCGGGTGTGGTTTTAATGCGTTCGAGCAGCATGCGGCCGTCCAACTCAGGCATATTCAAGTCTGTGATGATCATGTCCGCTCTCACGTGTTGCAATATCTGCCAGGCCTCCTCGCCATTGCGGGCTTCGATGAAGGCCCGGTCCCGAAAACCTGCGATCTCGATGCACCGCTTGATGATCATCCTGGCAGTGATGGAGTCATCGACTATTAAAAAAATATTGATATCCTTGCTATCCGTCATAACTCCCACTCCCCGTTTCCCGGCGATGTGATGATGACCCTCCCGGTATCCACGGCAACAGTCATGGTACGGCTGATGCTGTCCCCAACATCTTCGTCGACAGGCCCAAGCTTGTATCTCCACAGGTGCTTTTTCACGGCAAGGGTATTTCTGCTTCCAATCCTGAACGTTTCTTGGGGGTCCATGATGTTGGCGCCCCCTGCGATCTTGACAATCAAATCTGTATATTGGCAACCGTAATCAAACATTTTCTTTATTAAAATGGGGATGCCGGTATCAGCAAAATAACCGGGCCTCGCCAGAGCAAGTTTCCGATTGATGCTGGAATCAGGCAGGGCAATATGCAGCAGGCCGGCCACCTGCAGGCGCGGCGCCACAAGCGCTACTCCGATACAGGACCCCAGCGCAAAGGTCCTGAGCACACTGCCTGGCGTATTGGCTGCTTTTAATTCCCCGATGCCGACTGCAATGATGTTCATGTCTTTTGAGCGTTTAATAAATTCATCACTGCAGCAGGGATGGCGTTCAGGGGCAGGAGGCGCTCGGCGCCTCCCCGCTCGTAGGCGACTTTGGGCATGCCAAAGACCACCGATGTAGCCTCGTCCTGGGCGATCGTCCTGGCGCCGGCCTTGCGCATGGCCACCATGCCGTCCGCTCCGTCGGAGCCCATGCCGGTGAGCATGACGCCGATGGCGTTGGCGCCAACACACCTGGCCACCGATTCGAAAAGCACCTCCACCGACGGGCAATGGCCACAGACATTCTCCCCCGGCTCACAACTTACCAGGTAAATACCGCCCGATCTGGCAACGGTCATCTGCAGGCCACCGGGGGCGATCAGGACGCGGCCCGGGAGCACCCTATCACCTGTTTTGGCCTCCAGCACCTCCATGGCGCAGATATCGTTCAGGTTATCGGCAAAGTGCTTGGTAAAACCGGCAGGCATATGCTGAACCACAACCACGCCAGGGGTGGCCGAGGGGAACGACCTCAGTATGCGGCGGATGGCCTCTGTTCCGCCGGTGGAGGCGCCGATGGCGATCACCTTGTCCGTCGATTCCCTCAGGGCCTGGCTGTTGACCTTCAAGGGCTGGACGGCGGAGGTCTGCATCGCCCTCCAGGCGCTCACGTTTGTGGCCGCCGCAATCTTTACCTTGGACCTCAGGTCGGAGAGCATTTCGTTCAACCCGCGGGCGACGTTGACGCTGGGCTTGGCGACCACCTCCACGGCACCCGCCTCCAGGGCGTCCAGGGTAACCGCGGCGCCCTTTTTGGTGAGGGCGCTGACCACCACCACCGGCATGGGGTACTGCGGCATCAGGCGGCGCAGAAATTCCACCCCGTCCATTCTGGGCATCTCCACATCCAGGGTCAGTACGTCAGGCTTCAGTTGAACAATCTTGTCCCGGGCGGAGTAAGGATCCGCAGCGGTTCCCACGACCTCTATCGCCGGGTCCAGGGCCAGCCCCCGGGAGAGGATCTCCCTCACCAGGGCAGAGTCATCTACAACAAGTACCTTGATTTTATTCAACTGCATCCCCCTTCTGCCTCAATCAATCGTTAGTCGTTGGCCTTTGGTCGTTGGATGCACGCTGCTCTCTTTGTTATTCCTTGAAAACAGACACCTTGTTGTTCTTTATTCCAACAACTAACCACTAACGACTTTCTGGTATACAGCCGGCTTGATGTACTTGAACAGGCTGCTGGAGCGGCCCAGCGACTCTGAATGCCCCAAGAAGAGGTACCCCTCCGGCTCCAAGCAGGCGTAAAACCGTTCCAGCAATGCTTGCCTGGTCGGTGCGTCAAAATAGATCATCACGTTCCGGCAAAATATGACGTGAAACTTGTTTTTAAACGGATATGCCCGGCGCATCAGGTTCAACCGGCGGAAGAGGATCATCTTTTTCAGGGACTGTTTTACGGCCCACGTCCCGTCTTCCAACCTCACAAAGTAACGGTTCTTCAAGCTGGATAATATCTTCGCCGTCTCGGTCTCCGCATAGACTCCCCGGGAGGCTTTCGCCAGGGCAGTGACAGAAATATCTGTTGCCAGGATACTCGGAATGATGTTATTGATTCTTGGTCCCAAAAACTCACTGATAGTCATCGCCAGGGAGTAGGGCTCTTCCCCTGAAGAGCAGCCTGCCGACCAGAACCGGAGATCCTGTCCGGCCCCCGGCAGCTTTTGCAAAGTTTTTGGTAGGACCTCGGCAGTGAGCAGATCAAAATGGCCCTCTTCACGAAAGAAGAAGGTATGATTGGTGGAGATCTTGTCGATCATGGTGAGCAGCGCCTGCCCGGTGGTATCCTGCATCACATGATCATAGTACTCTTTAAAGCTTGAGAATCCTCCCTGGCGCAGCTCTTTCTGCAACCGCTCGATCACCAGCGTGCGCTTCTGTTCTCCGAGATTGATCCCGAATTTTTCGTATACCAGGCTGCTGATCAGGTGAAATTCCTCTTTGGTTAAATTGAACCCGGCCACATCAAAACCGTTCAAGCCCCATCCCACCTCGTGTGATGCCTCTTGACACTTAATTCTATAATAAAAATACTACATCCTGCAAGATTTGTCCAAATATGATCACAATAAAAGTCGTTAAATATAGGACCATTATCCTTATCACTATCATGGTTATCGATCTTTTGGTCAATGCCTTTAACGGTTCGAGGATTGCCATTCGATACAGGAAGTTGTCCACCCCTTACAGACACAGACCACACAGGCTTTAAAGCATTTGTTGCATATTTTTCCAGATGACTACCCGCTCTAATGCCCCCGCTTCTCCTCCTCCGCATCCGGGCTAACGCCCGGCCTGAACGCCGGCTCGAGGCTTCGCCCCGGCTGAAAGCCCGCCGGCACACCGGGAATGCGGAGCACAGGCGCATCCGATCCTGAAAAAATACAACTTTCCGACACCGTCTTTTTGATATCCAGCTTCATCGGCAAGCCCGGCTATCTAAACAGGGATGAGATCGTGAAGATGGAGGACCTGGTCAGCTTTCAAGGTCACACCGTCACCCACCGCTCGCTGTCCACGCTGAGCGCCCAGGAGCAGGATTATGAACTCAGTGAATCCTAAAAAGAGATTGAAGCCGTCACCGGACGCAGCGTGTTCGCTCTGGCCTACCCGAACGGAGCCTACAACCAGACGACCATCACCATCGCCAAGCGCTACTATAAGTATGCATTCATCATGGTTCCAGGCGGCATCTACCACACCGGCGATGACCCCTACCGGATCAAACGTGTCAATATCCCAAGGGACTTGAATCTAGATGGCTTTATCAAGAAGATCCAGGGGCTGCCGGAATAGAAGCCGATTGCCCGGCACTAAAGTAATATGGAGCTTCTTTGATTTGCCGGTCATCTGTCGTAACAATTGAGCAACATTCTCGGGTACTGTTGGAAGTTTCATAAAAGAAATAATCAAGAAGGAAATGCTGCCACATTATCGAAATACTGATTATTGTCGTATTTGAAGAAGCGATAGAATCCTGCCATGCGGGAGTTGATTACAAGCATGAGCCAGCAAACAGAAGGGATGATCAAGCATAATCCTGAATTGAAGCAGAAAAAGGTTTCCACGCGAGCCACTATCTATACCGATCACAACATAATCAAGGCCGATGCGCACGGCTTTCCCAAGATGCGGCTCTCCGATCTGCTAAACAGTTCCGATAGCTTCATTCCGCCCACTGCCCATGTCAGAGATCCCGATGAGACGAAACGGGTTATTGAGGCAATCATCGCTTGTTTGGATGGCGTTCAGCATACAATACTTGGGAGGGGGAGTGTCGATGGCTGGATTTCAGTTGCAGCGCCTGGGGCTGGTGATGGAGGCGGAGCCGGGCAATCCCCTGGAGGCCGAAGGCGTCCTGAATCCGGCTGCCGTTCGTGGTTCTGATGGTGAACTGTACCTATTTCCGCGGCTCGTGGCGCGGGGCAATTATTCGCGCATCGGGATTGCCCGAGTGCGGTTCAATGAGGCCGGCGACCCGGCCGGTGTCGAGCGAATAGGCATTGCGCTGGAGCCGGAAGCAGATTACGAGCGGCGGCCAGACGGCGGCGGCTGTGAGGATCCGCGTATCACTTTCTTCGAACCGTTCCAGCGCTATATGATGACTTACACGGCATTTTCGCCCCAAGGCCCACGGATCGCCCTGGCGCTATCAAAGGACCTGCTCCACTGGCAGCGCCTGGGACTGGCGACCTTCGGTCCGCATGACGCCATCGAGTTCGATGGCGTGGACAACAAAGATGCCAGCATCTTCCCCATCGCGATCAACGATCCAACCGGACAACCGGCACTGGCCATGCTACACCGGCCGCTCTTTCCCGGGACTCGTCCGGAGGAAACCGCACGCTACCCCGCCTTCCGTACGGCGGATCTTCATCGGGAAAGCATCTGGATTTCATACTGCCCCATGGCCCTGGAGGGCCGTGAGCCATATCACCTCGGCCAGTTCACCTCTCATCACCGGCTGGCGAGTCCGGTATCGTCCTGGGAGCGGCTCAAAATCGGCGGTGGCACTCCGCCCATCCTGACCCGGCATGGCTGGCTGATCATTTACCACGGCGTGAGCGAAGTGGCGGAGTCGAGCAGCGAAGGCCACCATCTGTGCTACTCGGCCGGGGTGATGGTGCTCTCGAAGACGCATCCGCGCCTTATCTGCTATCGTTCTTCGAAGCCTGTGCTGACGCCGTCGTTGCCGCAAGAACGCCAGGGGACCGTCGCCAACGTCGTGTTTCCCACCGGAATCGACCGACGCCTCGATCTTGGCACACCAGACCGCTTCGACGTTTATTATGGGATGGCCGACAACCGGATCGGCGTGGCACGCCTTGACGTGCCGGATTTCCTACCGCCAGGGGCGCTCGCCGACCATCCAGATGCCCGGCCAGAAACTTGAGCCCTAGCAGGGAAGCCCCCAGCGAGGCCTCATTGACCACGATAAAATCTGTAAGCTGGATAGCAGTGCTGAATTTTGCATGCTTGTTCTCAAACGTCCACATTCTGTTCAGTGTAAAGCCGTTTACCATCCCGGCGCTGTAACCTGCCACCATAGCCCCGTCGTTGTCGATCTTTCCGTCGTATCACACATTGCGGTGACAGAAGCCAATCTTGGGTTTAAAAGTTTCGCAGTAAGTATTTTCAGGCATGCTACATTTCTTATTGACGACGCTTGATCTGATTTCGATGCTATGAGCCTGGCATATACCGATCCTGTTGTGGTGGTAGCATTCTTCTATCTTGCAGTGTATGCCTCTAGGAATGACAATCGCCCCCTTCAGGACTATCTTACCCTGAGGGGGCTAAATTATTTTGCGAAACTTTCACCGATGGCATACTGCAATCTTGGAAAAGGCAGGACTCCCCCACGTCTGATTTCGAACGCGATTTCAGACTTTCAACTCCAAAAGTAAACGCTTTAACTTCAGTCATGAGAGGTTCAAATCATTATCTGATTTTTATTCCGATACCTTTCTTAAATAGAATAACAGCGGCCAGGAATGTACCAATGATCATGACAGCTGCAATGCCAATAAGCCAATAAATACTTCCTTCAAAAATACCCAAATAAACCGCTCGTGTGATACTTACAAGCGGATAGATCGGATTGATAAAGCGGATGGCCGACAACAAACCGGGCAGTTTGGCTATATCAAAAAACACGCCTCCCAAATAGGCCAGCGGTGTGATAATAATCGAGAGCAAAAAATTCAGCTTCTCAAAATCGTCGAGGACAAGGCCGGCAATCAAACCCAAGGAAGCGAAAAGAAAGGCTGTTGCCCCTAACGATCCAAGGAAAAGCAAAGAGTGTCCCGGCATGAAGCCAACAAAGACAATGGTTGAGGTGTAGGTCAGAATGCCAACCAAAACGCCTCTGAGCGTACCCCCGAGAATAAAGGCCAGCGCTTTTTCTATATTGGAAATCGGATAGCTGTTGATATCTTGGATTGTATTTTGAAACTTCTGGGAGATGAGCGAGAACGATGGATTCTGGAAAGCGGCAAAAATCGTTCCCATTGAAACCAGACCCGGCACAAGAAATTGAAGATAGTTTACCCCGTTAATACCCATCTGCCTTGTCTTTAACATTCCGCCAAAAATCCCCAGGTACAAGATATTGGAAATCAGCGGAGCAAGAATCGTTTGGACTGGAACCTTCATAAAGCGCTGTATTTCTCTGCCCAAAAGCGTTATAAAACCAACTTTGTTATAAAAAATTTTTTCCATTTCTGATCTCCTAACGGTGAATAAGGCTTAAATAGATATCTTCCAGCTTTGGTTTCTCTATGGCTAGATCAATAAACTCCATATTTCTCCGGGATATCATTTGCAAGACCTTTGACAGATCTTTTTTCAATACTCTAAGCTGAAGCTTTATCTTTTCCTCTATTTGAGGATTGTACGTGTTTAAAAACGCCATATCGGCAATATCTAATTCGAAATCAAATTGAAATTCTACCGTAACTTCCCTGGAAAAGCTCTCGATCAGTCGAGTCTTAGGTTCGTCCGCAATGATCTTCCCGCTGTCAATAATCACAACCCGGTCGCAGAGCTTTTCTGCTTCCTCAATATAATGCGTCGTGAGTATTATCGTCGTTCCCGCTTGGTGCAGCTTACATAAAAAGTCATACAAAGTATGCCGCATTTCTATGTCGACTCCGGCAGTCGGTTCATCCAGGACAAGTATTTTAGGCCGGTGCACCAGGGCCTTGGCGATTAAAAACCTCTTTTTCATCCCTCCGGAAAGTTCCCGGATATTGGAATTTCTTTTTTCTTTTAAATACAGCGCTTCCAACAATTCATCAATAGTTGCCCCATTGTTGCGAATCCCGAAATAACCGGACTGCTTTTTTAAAGTTTCATATACCGGGAAGGTAGAATCGTAGCCGGTCTCCTGGGGCACGATCCCGATGATTCTTTTTGTTTCCAGCGCATGGGTGTCCAGGTTGTATCCGCCGATCGTGACCACACCTTCTGTCTTGAGGACATTTCCTGCCAGGATGTTGATCAAGGTCGTCTTCCCGGCCCCGTTCTGTCCCAGCAGCGCCGTAAACTCTCCTTTTTCTATATCCAGCGTGACATTTTTTAAAGCCTCTTTTTTTGCCGGCAGGTAAGTCTTTGCTAAGTTGCTGATGTTCAGCATATATTTCCTCCACACGTTTCTTCTTGAGTAGATTGGGAAAACTGTATAACCGGATCATAAGCTACTGCGGAATTTTTCAGGGAGTGATTGGCCGCCTGTCGGATACCGAATTCAAAAAAGTTCTCCTTGTTCTCCTGCATTTTCCGGTCCATCCTCGCTGACGGCAGTAAAGAAACATTTATTAACTTATCACTCAACATTCGCACTAAAATAATGCCCTCAAACCCTTGCTATATCTGAGATTTAACAACAAAAACACCCCTCTTTATGGTAAAATAGAAGTGGCAAAACCCCATTATACCAAGGAAAGAAGGGTGCTTTTGTGACTTCTATCTTACCAGAAAAAATGACCGCTGAAAATAAGTCAGCCAATGCTGTCGGGAACTTTTTCAAAGAACAGAAAATCGGCCAAGCGCTCCGGCAATCGAATTTTTCCAAGCAGAAAGGCTTCCCCTGCAAAGATCTGCTATGGACTTCCCCCGGTTATCAGGACACCAACTTAAGCAACTTTTGACTGGTTCTCATAGCTTTTCTCGTATTCTTCCGGACTCTCATAGCCAATGGCTGAATGTAGCCTGAAACGGTTGTAAAAAACCTCAATGTACTCGAAGATTTCCAGCTTGACTTCCGAACGGCTTTTATAGTGCCGATGGTACACCAGTTCTGTTTTCAATGTCTTGACAACCTTGTCCACCTCAGACGGTCAGCCTGCCACCTCTTTTCTGGCTGATGAACAGAGGGCCGCTTTCTCTCTCGCCGATCCAATCCTTGAGGGCATTTCTGACCGTAGTGTTGAGAGGCACCTCGCGGTACTTGCTCCCCTTACCCTGTCGAACCCGGACCAAGCCGCTACGGTCGCGTATGGTCAGGTCCTCGATGTCTAGTCGACAGGCCTCTGATACCCTGAGCCCGGTATGAACCAAAAAGACAATGATGGCATGATCTCGCTTGCTTGGCTTCTTCCTGTCGTTGACCGCCCGGACCAGGGCATGCAGGTCGTGCCGCTCCAACCACTTTGGGGCATGCGGTTGTTCCTTGATGGTATTGACGCCATCAACAGGATTGGATAGGATGTGTTTATTCTCCACTGCCCAGGCGAAATACACCGACAACGACGCCAGCGCCCGGTTGATGGCGGCCGGCTGCTGCCTGGCGCTTCTTTCGAGGTAGTTCCTGAACTCGACGATGTCCAGCCTAATCACGGCCGCCGTTTTCGGATGTATGCCGGTGGTCCCTTCGTACCATCGCATGAATTTCCTGAGATCGCATAAATAAGCTTTGATGGATGCGGGGCTCGCATCCATCTCTCTGAGGTAAGCATTAAATTCGCACATCATCTCTTGGATCATGTTCTCCCTCCCAGTGTAAATCCTTATCCGTAATTTATTTTCCCCGTTAGACCATACCGAAAGTTCACTTATTGCATTCAAAACGTGTGCATTATTTCGGATAAGAGTACTTCTCTGAACTGCTCAATCTGATTCAGCCAGGTGGTTATTCGGATCTAAGTAATTCTAACCTATGCTGATTGTAAGTTTACTGGCTGGTTGACAATGCCTCAATTGGAATAAAGGCAGATGAGCCTGGAGCAGTTCTTAAATAAATAACGAACCCCAAAACCTATAGATAATTATTGTTTGTGAACAACAGGCATTGTTCGTAAACAACGGGCGTCCCGGCTTTAGCTTCAAAGCTTGATAAACATAACATCCCAGACCCCCGACGCTCCTTTCGCAGCGCCATCGGCTTCCGGCCGGCAGCAGCGTCCAGGTGCTCCTGCCACTCGAACTGTATCTGCAAGCGCTCATCCAGCCCCCAGCACGGTCTTTTTACCGGTCCCATGCAGCATTCAATTGGTTTACAAAAAGAAGGACCGTTCGGGCTAGATAGTCTCGCCTTTACGGTCTTTTTTTGGCACTTATATGGTTGAAAACGACCTTATGTGAACTACTTATGCTTGCATCTGCAGCCTGCCAATAGGCAGCGCACTTGCTTCGAGACTGGCTAAATTGACTACATGGCTGGCACGGTCAATGTCAATACCTACCAGGTTTCCCTCGCCGTCGAAATCCAGCACCACGCCAGGCGCAATCTCTT
>JBEKFU010000023.1:0-23597 GCA_050013155.1 Thermacetogeniaceae bacterium
ATTTAAGAGCAGAGGAATTGCCAGGGCGGCAGGATGGTCTATTCGCAGTGATCGATGTTGACGCCCAGGCGGTAGCTGACGTGAGTAAGGGGGTGATAAAGATAAATAAAGCAGATATCGGCCTTGGAGACATCTCGGATATCATATCCGCTGCTATTCAGGATAAAGTGAATAGAATAGTTGCGGAGATCGAGGCGTCCAATAACGTCGTCATTAGTTCCGTGTTGGATGGGGTTTCGGGCATAGACAAACTGGTGGCTGAATATGCTACTGACCGCGAGAATGCCCGGAAAGCAATCGAACAAGCCGTGCAAAACATGCAGACTGCCGATGAAAAGATGGCGCAGATAGAACAGGCATTAGAAAAGATCCGAAGCGCAGTTGCCGAAAAGGTCGCTTAACAAGAAATTGAAAAACCCCCGCCGGATATTCGTTCTGGCGGGGGTTTTGTTCTTTTTGAAGATAATATCAGGAAGGATGTGCCTAGCGTGCGAGAATCGCTTAAAAGGGGGTTTAAAAAACCTAGAGATAGTCTTTCACATATAACGGCTTTTGCCCTCGTCCTAGGGCTTTTATTTACGCTACTGGCACCGTCTTATGTCGATGTGGCGCAAGCATCGTCACAATACCAGCACGGCTACGATATAACCAGCCAGTCACTATTCAACATGTCGCCCACAGTCACAACGGCTGTTGTGGACACAAGCACAGGTAATAACGACATCCAGTTGCCGGCGTATGCTGAGCATGTGGCGGCAATGTGGAGTGGGAGCTACTTAGACTACTTCGTTCTGGCGGGGAACACGCTGTATCACTATGCATGGAACGGCTCCGGAATGTCTGTGGTGTCGTCCTTGAACGTGACCGGAACCCCATTGCTGCCGCCGCATCTGGTTCTTACCCCAACGCAGTAGTCGCTACGGCAGCCAGTCTTACCCAATACTCGTACAATGGGTCAGGCATGTCGTCTAACCCTGCTTTATCTGTCGCTGGATTGATCGGGGTGGTAGGTATTGGTACAAGAAAAAACGACATCGCAGCCTTAACTCAGCAGGGAAAACTCAAGTATTGGGGATTTACCGGGTCGTCGATGACAGAAGTTCCGGACCTGGAAATAAATTCGGGACTCAGTAACCCCATAGATGCATCTCTCTTCCCCGACACTTATGATTGCGTAGCGTTGGAGCCGAACCAGGTCGTTTATTACGGATCGTCCGGCGGTAGCATGACACCGAATCCGGCGTTGGCTATATCAGGGCTAAACCATCCACTGGCGATTGCCGCTTCTAGCGGGCAGACAGTGGATGTCATTCAGGGGAGCCAGGATAATATCTACACCGTAAGCAGTGGTTCGTTTGTGAAAAGCTCTACCCTGTCGATAACGTCTGGACTGACAGCCCCGACCTGCGTTGCTGTTCGGCCGGGGTCATACGACCGGCTGATCGTTGATGGAAATAAGGTCGATTATTACAGCTATGATGGTACGCACCTTGACTATAATGCCGCGTTGTCAACCACGGTGTCAGGGTTGCAGAGCACGTCTACATACGCAGCAAGCGCCATCGTACAATCAATGCCCATAAGCCCGGCCCCTTCAAGCTCGGTTTCCAAAGTCATGCTGCAGGCATACTGCAACAGCCTTCCAGCCAGCACAAGCGTCATTTTTTCGGTGAGCGCCGATGGAGTCAACTGGACAGCAATTTTGCAAGAAGCCAACACTGGAAGCGGGGCGTTCGGGGAGTACAATACAAACGCTAACCAGCCTAACGCATGGACTCTGACACCTTCATGGTCAACGCCGGACAGTAATCTATCGGACTTTGAGCCTCAAACGCCGTCGCAAAGCACTGCAAACTTGTGGGCCACGGTGTCTCCGGGAACAAACGTGGAGTGGCAAGCGACACTGGCGACAACGAATACTGCGGTAACGCCAAAAATCCAGGCTCAATCTCCTGGTTCCGGCAACTACGCGGTAGAGATCTACGCCGAGAATACCCCGACACCGCCAGTGGTGACGGTTCAGGGAACGTACTTAACGACGATGCCGCAATTCACCTGGGCAGATCCCAACGGGTACACTCAAGCTGGATATGAAATCTTGCTGAATAAGCAAGCTGGAGACTCTGGAGGGCAATGGTCATGGTCATCAAATGTGCAGGCGGGTACTCAGGCGAGTCTTACCGTGCCCTACGAGGGAGTTTTCTGGGGATCAGGAGATTACAGGTTTACCGTCCAGATAATATTATTTGACAATCTGTGGTGTCCTGACAGTTCATCTGTGCAGAATTTCAGCATTTCAGCTATAGAGTCACCGAATGTGTCGGAACTGCTGGCGCCGGCAGGACAGTACACGTTGCCGTTTTCAATCACCCAAGGCATGACACAAAGCCAGCTACCCCAGACTATGGCCGGTGGTAAAATCGGTGTGACGGTGAATACAATAGGTCCCGCAAGCATGTCGCTGACTGTTACAGCCGCATATGGGCCGAATGGCACGGGCAGCAGTGCAACGGTGGAAACGCTCCCAACCGTTCAGGCACAGAACAGTTACGGCGCCTACAATGAGCAGTGGCTCACGGAGTTCTACACGCCGGCAGACATTCGCCAGGTTCCTGACGGTACACTGGTGACGGCGCAGTTTAACTCTGCTTCTGGCGCAACTTTGAACCTGGCTCCATACACAGGGAGCAATCCAGATACGGAAGACCAATACTGGCAGCCTACATACTACACCTTTGCTAATGGGGTGGTTACTACGCAAGGGTCGGTATACAGCGATTGGTTCGTGGTATTGCAGGGGAGAGCAATAAACTAGCTGATGAAAGGTTGATGCTCTGATGGCCGCACACTCGTGACTTCAGTCATGAGAGGTTCAAAAAGATATTACCTGCAGGAATACGGTATTCCTGCAGGTAATAGACGAGTCGCCTAGGCATGCCTTCCGCTCCGCGGCTTTACATGTCCGCGTGGCTTTTCTTTTTGGCTATTCGGGTTTTAATGTGGGTAGCGATCTGACCGTTTAATTCATGAATCGGGTTTTAATGTGTATCGTTCCCTCTCAAATGGAAAATAAATTTAAATGTTTTACTTGCGGAACAGTCGCGACTCTTCCGAATCTTGAAGAAGGGAAGCTGACAGTTCTGTCGCCGGGCGGTCAACCCTCATTCATGATGGACTATGGCCGCATTAAAAAATCAGGCGCTTGTATTGATGTCAATACTTAGGCGCGGTAGACTCAGTTGACCTGCTCACCAAAAGGGATGATCCGGAAAGCTGGGTCTATTTGTTTGCCCATTTTGAGGCAGAACATGTGTACCCAGTCCTGGTCTCCAGGGGTTACCCGAGATTGTAAGGTTTGATTGTAGGGTTAAGGGTTGCGGTTTAGTTCCATGTTTCCACCCCGATCCCGGGGCGGAGCGGCTCGTCACAAAGCCCCCGCCCCGGGGGGCATAATCTCATTTTCCGGGGCAATAAAACTAAGGAGGCAAAGAGGAAGATGCGAAAAGGTGGCAACATGGCAGGAGAACCTAAGAAGAAAAAGGAGGGCGTCAGACTGACAGAGCGGGATCTGAAGATGATCCGCTGGATTAACGGCCATCGGGCGGCAACAGCGGAACAGGTGGCAAAAAAGTTCGGCCTGAGTATCCCTACAGCAAAAAAGCGGCTGTATGGCCTCAAAAGTCTCGGTTGCCTGGTTTACGAGAAAGTATTTCATGACAAGCCGGGCGTCTACAGGGCAGCGGCCAGAGGCATAGCCGCCGCCGATGATAATCTGCCGGCTGCAAGGCTCCTGCTCGGCTCGTACAAACATGATCTACAGTTGGTTGATCTGGCTGTAACGCTGGAGCATAGAACAGGAGCGCAATGGCAAACCGACAGGCAGATCAGGCATGAAAAAGGCCTCAAGGGAGTGGGGACGCCAGGCCACAGCCCGGACGGTGTTTTGATATTTCCGGGTGGCGCCAGGATTGCCGTAGAATTGGAACTGTCTCCAAAGGGCGCCGGAAAAATCGAGAAGATTCTCAGGGAGTACGCCGGAAGTCAGTACCAGGAAGTCTGGTATTTCGTCAATTGTGACTATCTGGCTGCAAGAATCCGGTCAGCCGCTCTCTCCTTTATCAAGGTGTTCTCATGGCCACATCTGGAGGAGTATAAGGACATGTCGAAACCTACGGCAGCAAAGGCACTGCTGGGACCGGCCGCCATCGAAGAGGAACTGAAAACGGCCAGGGACTTTTTCCGCAGGAGAGGGCGTGATGCGGATGCTTAAAGAGCTGCTGGGTCTGTCTAAAATGCCCGTTCCCAAGCAGGCGCCGTCAGATTTAAAGCCGGAGAACGGCGTCTATCTCGGCCAGGATAATCTAACAGGTGAACCGATTGTTCTAAGCAGCCAGGAATTGAACCAGCATACTTTTCTATGCGGCACTACCGGCAGCGGGAAAACGACAACCATTCTCTGTTTCGTCGATTACGCCCTGAGAAACGGTCTCCCCCTGGTGGTCGTTGATGGAAAAGGTGACCCGGATCTGGCAAGGACCCTTGCTTCCATGGCCGGTAGCCACAACCGGGAACTGCAATTGTTCTCCATCTCCGAACCGGAAAGATCATGGAACTACAATCCCCTCTCCTGTGGGGGGCCTACCGAATTAAAAGACCGCTTGATGGAGTTGAGCGAATGGAGAGAGCCCTATTATCAGTACATGGCCGAAAGATACCTGCAGATGGCCTTCACCCTGTTTGAAAAGACCTATGGTAGCTTTGACCTGAGCTCCTTCATCTACGGCCTCGCTCCTGAAAAGCTCGAGTTGCTGGCTTGCAGGCTCAAGGCTCCTGCAAGCGCCTTGAATTACCTGAGCAGTATCGATAAAAAGGGCATTTCCGGCCTGATCGACCGGCTAACCCTGATTATCGAAAGCCAGATCGGACATCTGTTCTGTAATGAACCGGGCAAGACAATCTCTCTCGTGGATTCCGTAGCTTCAAAAAACGTCATCCTGTTCTCTCTCGATTCCCTGGCCTATCCACTCTACGCCAAACTGCTCGGTAGACTGGTCGTCAACGATCTGAAAGCGGTCGCATCCAGGCGGACTAAGGATGACCCGCTGGTTTTAACTGTCTATGACGAGTTCGATGTTTTTGCCAGGAGGAACGTGGTCGATCTGATCAATAAGACCCGTTCCAAGGGGTTTGCAGCCCTGATTGCCGCTCAAAGCCTTGCCGATCTGGATATTTGCGATTCTGCCCTGAGGAAGCAGATTATCCAAAACTGTAACACCCTGATCATTCAGCGACAGAATGCTTCGGAAGATGCAGAAGAACTGTCAAGGATCATCGGAACCGAAGAAACCTGGATGATGACTCACCAGGTAGACAGTAACGGCGGAACCGGTACTGGCTCGCTCAGGTTTGTCAAGGAGTTGATGATTCATCCTGACAAGATCAAGAGGCTACAGGTCGGCCAGGCGGTGATCGCCCGTAAAATTCCCAGGTTCCAGGCTCACGAAACGACAATCAGGAAAGTTCAATAAAACTGATATGGGGACATTCCATCGGGACATTCCCCGGGTGCCCTCTGGGCGCGGGGTGTGTCCCCCTTTCCTTAGCCCGGTGTGTCCCCGTTCTTTAACAAAGGAGGGTGTCTCGATGACAGGTTTTTTTATACTGTGCGTGTGCCTCTTCCTGGACTGGTTTCCCCTCGCCGTACTCGGCCTGATCTTCTTCGATTACCCGAGGGGGTTGATCTATTCCACTCTGCTGATGATTGCGGCAGGGATATTTGCAGTTTCGCCGCCGGGCGAGAGAATCGGGCGCGCTGTTTTAGGCTGCAGACCGGCGACAACGGAGGAGAGGCAGAGAATAACAGGAGTGTGGAATTCGGTTGTTGCTGCCATCGGATTGGCGTTGGGCAGCGGCGCCGGGGAGAGGTTTACCAACGTCAAGCTGTTCGTCAGCGAAGAGAAGCTCCCGAATGCCTTTGCGCTCGGCAGGAATACGGTATGCGTGACCAGAGGGCTCTTGAACCTTGCTTCGCCGGTGGATATGGCCGGGGTTCTGGCGCATGAGGCCGGGCATTTGCATTTCGGGGATTCAGGGCGGTTGGCGGTTGCCCTGACCGCTAACCGGTTGGGAGTTGCCTCTCATAGAATCCTTGACTTATGCTCGAGGATTTTTGAGGGTTTTGCCAGGGGAGTGCTGCAATCCGGAAGGGTATTTGCGGGTTCGGGTGGCATTGCCGGGGTTTTTATAATCCTGATGGCTTTGCTTGCCGTGATTGTCGCCAATGTATTCAACCTGGCCATGAGGGTGGTTTCCTTCACCTTTCAGATGGCCGCCGATGTAAGTCTCAGGGCTGTTGGGAGAAACGAGGAATTCCGGGCGGACCTGTTTGCCAGGAACATCGGTTTCGGGCCGCAGTTGGCAAAGTTCCTGAGGCAGATCGAAGCCCTGGACGCAGCGCCCAGAGATATCTGGGCAGTGCTTTACAGGACGCATCCGCCGACAGCCGAAAGGATCGAACGGCTGTTGCATGATGTAAGTTAAGAGTCAAGAGTCAAGTGTCAATATGGAAGTGGTAATGCTCCAATTATGATAGACTCCCGGGAGAGGATCTAAACAACCCCGGGGGTCTTTTTTTTGAAGTTTGGTATAATAATTCAAGTAAAGCTGTTTGAGGACGTGAAACCTTTGCCGGAGAATAAACCAAAATTCGTACACATCGCGACCTGGGGTTGTCAGATGAACGACCACGACTCCGAGGTCATGCGCGCCCTGTTGGAGCAGAGCGGCCTTGTCTGGACCGAGGATGTCGAGAAAGCCGACTTGGTGGTGCTGAATACCTGTTCCGTGAGAAAAAGCGCCGAACAGAAGGTCATGGGTTTTCTGGGGGCGCTGAAGCATCTCAAGGAAAGCCGTCCGGAAGTGATCGTGGCGGTCGGCGGCTGCATGATCCAGAACCAGGAGATCATGAAGCAACTGCGCAAGGCCGGCCACGTCAACATCATCTTTGGGACACGCAGCTTTCACCGTCTGCCGTCGCTGATCAGCCGTTATAATAAAACTAGCGCTCAGGTGGTAGAAACGGACCTGGGTGAGCAGCCTCCGGGTGCGCTGCCGGCACATCGGGACAGCGGGATCAAGGCTTACGTCACTATCATGTATGGGTGCGACAACTTCTGCTCCTACTGTGTGGTGCCATATGCCCGGGGGCGGGAGAAGAGCAGACCGCTGACGGAGATCTGCGAGGAGGTCGGCGGGCTGGTAGCCAGTGGCTATTTGGAAGTCATGCTCCTGGGTCAAAACGTCAACTCCTACGGTAAGGACCTGCCCGGCAAGGTGAACTTCGCCGCGCTGCTGGGGGAGCTTGACCGTATGCCGGGGCTGGCCAGGATCCGCTACATGACCTCGCACCCGCGTGACTTCTCTGACGAACTGATCGCCACGATCCGGCAGTCCCACAAGGTGTGCGAGCATTTCCACCTGCCCCTGCAGTCCGGCAGCAACAGCGTTCTGGAACGGATGAACCGGGGCTATACCAGGGAACAATACCTGCAGTGGGTTGCAAAAATACGCAGCGTCATTCCCGCTGCCAGCATCACCACCGACCTGATCCTGGGGTTTCCGGGGGAGACGGAGCAGGAGTTTCAGGAAACCCTGGACCTTGTAGAACGAGTGCGGTTTGATGCGATCTATACATTCTTATATTCTCCACGTCCGGGAACAGCAGCCGCGGTGATGCCCGATCAGGTCTCCGGTGAGGTGAAGAAACAGCGCTTTACAAGGCTGACGGAGACCCAAAACGAGATCTCCCTGGAGATCAACAAGACCCTGGTGGGACAGGACTGGGAGGTGCTCGTGGAGGGAAAAAGCAAAACCAACCCGGAGCGTTGGAGCGGGAGGACGCGCACCGGCAAGATCGTCGTATTTAAAGGAGGGGATGATTTGACAGGGAAGATCGTGGACGTTGCCATTGACTGCGCCCAAACCTGGAACCTCATCGCCACGCTAAAAAATATCCGGATAAAAGAGGAATCGCTGCCATTAAAAAGAACTTACAACGTATAACAAACCAAACGGGGGTGAAACGTTCTTGTCGTCAATCATTGAAAAGGCACATGATCTGGGACATGAACTTTCTGAGAGTGATGAGGCAGTTGTCCTGCACGCTGCAGAGATGAATATGGAACAGGACGGAGAGGCGCAGGCGCTGATCACGGATTTTCAAACAAGGCATAAAAAGAACCAGGAGGCCGAACAGGCCAACAAGGAAGTCAGCGACGAGGAGTGGAACGAGTTTAACCGGATCCAGGAGAAGATGAAGGAAAACAAGACGATACAGGCCTATTTTGCAGGGATGCAAAGATTTCAGAAACTGCTCCAGGATGTCAACGCGGAGATCAACAAGGTTCTCACGGGCGGCGACGCCTGCTCCCCTTCGGAATGCGACAGTTGTTCTCTCGATTGTAAGCAATAATAGCTATAAGCAATACAACTCCGGCGACACAACACAAGCCCTTATCCCAAGGGCTTGCTTGACGTATGGACTAACGGCAAAGCAACACAACTTTTTTAGAGATAAGGTGAATCTAGAGATGCTGATCGGCTTGGATGTAGGCGGCACCTTCACCGATGCTGTACTGATCGACAGGGGTGCCGTTGTGAGGAAGATCAAGTTTCCCACCTACCCGGAAGATCTTTTCAAGTCCTTGATGAATGCCCTGGAACCTCTCCTGGAAACCGTAAATAACCGGTCAATCCAGCGCATTGTGACCAGTACGACCCTGATCACCAATATGATCGCCACCAACAACGTCGAGCCGGTGGGCCTGGTATTGATCCCCGGACCCGGCCGGAACCCCGATACTTATAACTTCGAAGTCCCGCACACCTTCGTGTTGTCCGGGGCAATTGACTTCCGCGGGCGGGAGATCGTTCCGCTCAAGGACAGCGAGATCATGTCCTGCATGGAACAGGTTAAAAAGGCCGGGCTGAACCGGGTGGCCATTGTCGGCAAGTTTTCGCAGCGCAACAGAGCCCACGAGCAGGCCGTAGCCAACTGCTTTGCCAGATGCTGCCCCGATGTCCAGTTGGTGCTCGGACATCAGGTCTCCAGCCAGTTGAATTTCCCCAGGCGGGTGGTAACAGCCCTGCTGACCCTGTCCACCCGGGACAAGTTTCGGGACTTCTACGACCAGATTTCTGCAGCACTGACCCAGCGCGGGATTGACGCCCCCCTCTATATTCTCAAGGCTGATGGGGGCACCCTGCCCTTCGAGCAGGCTGTCAGGAGGCCGGTAGAAACTATCTTCTCGGGCCCAGCCGCCAGCACCCTGGGAGTGTTGGCTCTGACCCCGGCCGGGCAGACGTCGGTCGTGCTGGACGTAGGCGGCACGACCACAGACCTGGCCCTGATCCTCTCGGGCAAGCCGCTGCTGGCGTCCCGGGGCGCCAGGATCGAAGAGCGCCTTACCCATGTCCGGGCATTTGCCACCAAATCTGTGGCCCTGGGAGGAGACAGTATGCTCCGGGTAGCTGACGGCAGTCTCGAGATCCTGCCGCGCCGTGCCGGGCCTGCTTACTGCCTGGGGGGTCCGGAGCCAACACCGACCGATGCCATGCGCCACGCCGGCCTGACCGATATTGGGGATGCAGTGAGCGCCAGGGAGGCAATGAGGCAACTTGGCGGCGCGCTCGGCCTGCCACCCGACAAGGCGACCAACCTGGTGCTCGACCAGATGGTCAGGCGGATCACCGGTGAGATCCAGGCCATGTTCCTGGCCTGGGAGGAGGAACCGGCCTACCGGATCTGGGAACTGTTGCAGAAGCAAAAGGTCAGACCTCAGAACATTGTCGGTATCGGCGGCTCTGCGCCGGCCATCCTGCCCTTGCTGGGCCAGGCAACCGGTTGCCGGACCCTGGCGCCGGAGCATCACGAAGTAGCCAACGCCATTGGCGCCGCCCTGGCCAGGGTGACCCTGCGGCTCACTTTCCACTTCGATACCGAGCGTAATTTTTACTTTGTAGAAGAGACCGGTTTACAGGAGAAGCTGCCCTGTCAACTGTCCTCCCTGACCGACGCCGAGCAGTTTTCAGTTTCCGCCATCAAGCAGGCGGGGGAGCAGTTGGGCATCGCCCCTGCCGCTGAGCCGGAACTGGTCTACAGTGAGATGTTCAACATGGTGCGGGGCTGGCGGACAACAGGCAGGCTCTATGATGTCTGCGTTCAGTTTCCACCGGGCATACTGGACGGAAGGGGCTGAGCATCATGCGTAAAACAGGACTCGTGTTCTTCCCCGCTTTTGACTGGGCGATCGACCCGACCCACCCCGAACGGGAGGAACGCCTGCTCTATACCAAGGACCAGCTCTTCGAAGAGGGAATCATGGACCTCCCCGAGGTGGTCGAGTACGCGCCCCGGCTGGCGTCAGAGAAAGATATCGCCAGGGTCCATTTCTGTGTCCCGGACGTCAGGTCCCAGGTCACAGAGGCGCACCTGATCGCTGCCGGAGGCGCCCTGGTGCTGGCTGACGCCTTGATGAAAAAGGAGATCGACAACGGCTTCGCCCTGGTGCGGCCGCCAGGGCACCATTCCATGCGGGTGGTGCACGGCAACAGGGGCTTCTGCAACATCAACAACGAGGCGATCATGATCGAATACCTGCGTCAACACTACGGTCTGAAAAGGATCGCCATCGTGGATACGGACGTCCACCACGGCGATGGCACACAGGATATCTACTGGCACGATCCGGATGTGCTGTTCATCTCCTTCCATCAAGACGGGCGCACGCTCTATCCGGGATCGGGCTTTCCCAGCGAATTGGGCGGGCCTAATGCCTTCGGCATGACCGTCAACGTGCCGTTGGAACCCGGCACAACCGACGAAGGTATTCACTACGTGCTGGACAACCTGGCGCTGCCTCTAATAGAGGAGTTTCAACCGGACCTGATCGTCAACTCTGCCGGTCAGGACAACCACTACACCGATCCGCTGGCAAACATGCGCTTCACCACCCAGGGATACGCCCGGCTCAACGAGAAGCTGAAGCCGGACCTGGCGGTGCTGGAGGGCGGATACGCCATCGAATCCGCCCTGCCCTACGTCAATGCCGCCATCATCCTGGCCATGGCCGGCTTGGATTACTCGCATGTGACCGAACCGGACTATCAGCCGGGCAAGTTCGTGCAGTCCTCATCCCAACTGGAATATATCAGGGACCTGGTCGCCTACCTGAAGGATGTCTGGAAGAACAGAGAGTCCCTGGCGGCGCAGAGAAGGCCCCAGACAGGCGACTTTTACGAGGATAAAAAGCACATCTACTACGACACCGACAACATCAGGGAAAGCAGGGAGGAGCGGGTGCGCCTCTGCCAGCGCTGCCCCGGATACCAGTTGATCAGGTCCTCGGCCATATACGCCCACGGGAACGAGCGGACGGTCTTTGCCGTGGCCGTACCCCACCAGGCCTGCGCAACCTGCCAGGAGGATGCCAGGAGGCACTACCGGGAGAGGATTGAGTCTCCGCAGGGATTACATTCGGTTTACCTGCAGGATAGGCCCGGCGACGATTACCGCCAGTTCCGGGTGTCCACGGACGAGGAGGTCGAATATTAAGCTTGACGCCGCTTGTTGTAGTCCTGGGGCCCACTGCCACCGGAAAATCGGAGCTAGCCGTGGAACTCGCCCTGAGGCTGGGCGGCGAGATTGTTTCGGCCGATTCCGTCCAGGTGTACAAGTACCTGGATATTGGCACCGCCAGGATCACACCCCGGCAGCAGAAGGGCGTGCCGCACCACCTGCTGGGATTCCTGGAGCCGGACGAGGAATTCACGGTCGCCCGGTTTCAGCAACTGGCCCGGTCAATAATCGCGGAGATCGGCGCCAGATCGAGATTACCTTTCCTGGTAGGGGGGACCGGCCTGTACATCCAGGCGGTGATCGATCCGTACGAGTTCCCCTCGCATCACGGTCTGGAAGCAGTTCGCAAACAGTTGCAATCCTTCGTTGAAACAGGCCGGGGGGCCGAGCTCTATGCTGAATTGCAGCGCATAGACCCGGAGGCCGCCAGGCGTATCCACCCCCATGATCACCACCGCCTTATCAGGGCGCTGGAGGTCTACAGCCTGACCAGGCGCCCAATCTCTTCCTACCAGGCAAAAGAAACAGCGCCCTCGCCAGAATACGATCTGGCGATGATCGGCCTCGACCGCAACCGGGCAGAACTGTACCGGAGAATTGACCTGAGGGTGGAAAAAATGTTCCGTGAGGGGCTGGTCGATGAGGTCAGGCAGTTGCTCGGCCGGGGCTTCGAAAGCGGGCTGAAGCCGCTGCAAACCCTGGGGTACAGACAGGTGATCGCCTATCTGGCGGGAGAGCACGATCTCGCCTCCGCCATCAGCCTGACCAAGCAAGCGACCAGGAAATACGCCAAGAGGCAACTCACCTGGTTCAGGCGCGACCCCCGAATCCGGTGGTTCACGCTCACGGAGGAAACCGGACCGGAGATCGTTTGCGACGAAATTGTGGAGTACATTTGCAGGAGTATCCCCGTTCATGTAGAATAGACGTGTGGTATACTTGTTTCCAAATAGCATGAAAAAGAACGCCGCGCCCACCTGTGCGCCGCATTCTTTCAGGCCGGGCGGTAAGCCCGGATGCGGCGGAGGCGGTGCTAGTTGCAGGCCGGGCGCGCCAGCACTTATATTCGCTTCGCTCGACGTGCAGCCGTGCTTTGAGCCTGAGGCGAAGCCTCAGAGGCTGCAACCCAACAAGGAAGCAAGTATAAGTGCAACTAAGGCTTCCGCCTTCGCCATTGGATCGGCGCAAGCCAAGTTTTCTATAAACATTTACAGTCAGCAGAAGCCGGAATTGGAGGTATCAAAAAGAATGAACAAGCAGCAGGTCAACCTGCAGGACTTCTTCCTGAACCAGGTCCGCAAGGACGGTACCCCTGTTACTATCTACCTGGTAAACGGATTTCAGTCAAAGGGGATCGTGCGCGGTTTTGACAACTTCACGGTGATCCTGGAAGTGGAAGGCAAGCAGCAGATGGTCTATAAACATGCGATCTCGACCATCATGCCCCAAAGGCCGATCAACCTGTCCCCGGAGATCAACCGGGCACAGGAGGAGAATAAGATTTAAATTCAGGGTGGGGGAGAGGAATGAAAAAAGCTGCTAGTTTGCTTCTGGCCGGCTTGTTGCTTTTGACCATCGTGTTCCCCGCCGGATGCGCAAAACTCAGCGGATCGGCTCCAGGCCAGGGCAGCCAACCAACTCCAGGACAGCAGTTGAAGGTGGGTCTGTTGTATGATGAGGAGGCGCTGCCCGCTTATATTGCCCAGCAGGAGGGTCTGTTCCAGAAGGCTGGCGTGAACGTCCAGTTACTACCTTTTGGCAGCGCTATCGAGAGAGACTCGGCGGTTCAGAGCGGAGCGGTGGACGGCGCCGAGGGGGACCTGATCTCTGTTGCCCTACAAAACCAGGGGGGCATCCCGGTAAAGTCAGTAACCGTGCTCTTGGGCGCCAAGCCCGAAGAAGGGCGTTTCTACATACTGGCGGCGCCGAATACCATCACCAATGTAGATGACCTCCAGGGGAAAACCCTGGCTGTATCCCAGAACACCATCATCGATTTCCTGGCCGACGAGATGCTGACAGCCAAAGGAGTCGACCCGGACTTGGTGCGGAAGGAGTACATCCCGGACATGCCGATGAGGCTGCAGATGTTGATGCAGAAAAAGGTGGATGCAGCCCTGCTTCCAGATCCCCTGGCCTCAGAAGCAATATTCCAAGGGGCGGCGGTGCTGGTGGACAAGTCCAAGCTGCCGGTCAACCTGTCGCAATCGGTATTGTTCTTCAGGGATGACGCCATAAAATCCAAACCGGACGCCATCAAGGGTTACCTGCAGGCCTACGCTCAGGCTGAACAGGAGGTTGACCAGAACCCTGGCAAGTATCGCCAGCTTTTTTACGATAAGGTTAAAGTTCCCAAAGCAGTGCAGGGTCTGGTGCCGGTGCCCTCGTTCTCGCCGCCGCAGGCGCCCTCTCACGACAACGTGCAACTGGTGCTCGACTGGATGAACAAGAAGAAGCTGCTTACCAAGAACCTAAGCTATGACGACCTAGTCACGGGAGAGTTTGTAGCTGCCAAGTAACAGCCTTAATTAGCTGTCCATTGAGCCCATGGAGAAGGAATCGTACATGCTCGAGCTGCGCAATGTATCTCTGACTTACACGAACGAGAAAACGAGCGTCCCAGCCCTGCGCGGCATCAATCTAAAGCTGCAAAAGGGGAAAAGCTACGCCATCATTGGTCCGTCAGGCAGCGGCAAGACGTCGCTACTGCTCCTGATGGCCGGATTGCTCAAGCCCACCAGGGGCGAGATCGATTTTCTGGGAGAGCGGCTGTGCCGGCCTCACCAGAAAATGGCGCTCATTTTACAGGAGTACGGGCTGCTCCCCTGGAAAACCGTCTGGGAGAATGCCGCTCTGGGGTTGAAGATCAGAGGCGCCAGCAAAGAAGACATCAGCACCAGTTTGCAGCCGATCCTGAATGAACTGGGCCTGAGAGATGTGATCAGCCGCTATCCGAACCAGGTCAGTGGTGGGCAAAAGCAGCGGGTCGCCCTGGCCAGGGCCCTGGCTTTGAACCCGGAACTCCTGCTGATGGACGAACCGCTGTCCGCCCTCGACGCCCTTACCAGGGAGAATCTTCAGCATCTCATGCTGAAGATCTGGTTTCAGCACCGCATCACCATCGTCCTGGTAACTCACAGCATAGAAGAAGCCGTTTTCCTGGGTCAGGAGATCATCGTGCTGTTCCAGTGCCCCGGACAGATAAAAGCAGTTGTTGCCAATCCGCTGATGGGCGCCGAAGACTTCCGGAACGATCTCAATTTTCACCAGAAGTGCACTGAGATCCGCACCATCCTGGAGGACAGCGCCCATTATGAACAGATCAGCCAGGCGGGGTAAGTAGATGGATCGGCGAGGCGTTTACCGGGGATACATTTTTGCGGTTCTGGGACTGTTGATTGGCTGGGAACTGCTCTCTCTGGGATTGAAAAATCCGGCCCTGCCAGATCCCTTTTCTGCCCTGGGCACATTTTTCGAGGTCCTTCCGTCATCGCTCTGGATGCACTTCCTGGTCAGCACCTACCGGGTCTTTGCCAGCCTGGTGTTGAGCGCATTGATAGCGGTTCCCCTGGGGATCTACCTGGGACGGGATCGCAGGCTGGACCGCTACTTCGCCCCGCTGCTCTACCTGCTCTACCCGATCCCCAAGATCGCCCTGCTGCCTGTGATCATCGTTCTCTTCGGCCTGGGGGATGTTTCCAAGATCTTCACCATCAGCCTGATCCTTTTCTTTCAAATCCTGGTGACCACCAGGGATGCCGCCAAAAAGGTACACCCGAGTTCCATAGTGTCGATCATGTCCCTGGGTGCAAGGCCCGGGGACGTCTATCGGCACGTGGTCATCCCGGCGTGCCTGCCGGATATCTTCACGTCCATCCGCATCAGCCTGGGTACCGCCATCTCCGTACTGTTCTTCACGGAGTCATTTGCCACCTTCCAGGGCCTGGGCTATTACATCTTTGAGGCCTGGAGCCGGGTCGACTACCCGGAAATGTTTGCCGGCATCCTCGGGATGAGCCTGCTGGGGCTGCTGATGTTCGTGCTGGTGGATTTCCTGCAGCGTCTGCTCTGCCCCTGGCTGTACGCATGACACTTTCCGCCGCGGGGTAGCGTATAATATAACGTCGGATATTTTGGCAGGCTGTTTAAAGCACGCCTGCGCGTTGAGAAAAAAATAAAACGAGGTGGAAATCGGTGGGGCTTCGACATTCTTCGGGCGCTTCAGGCGCGTCCCAGGTAGTCAAGCTCGTTGACAACAACAACCCGCCGCTGAAACCCGAACTGATCCTGCAGGAACTGAACAGCCTGATCGGGCTGAATGATGTCAAAAACCTCATTTCGGAAATCCACGCCTACGTTCTGATCCAGAAAAAAAGAGAGAAAGAGAGATTGTGCGCCGATCCGCTGGCATTGCACATGATATTCAAGGGCAACCCCGGAACGGGCAAAACCACCGTGGCCAGAATCCTGGCGAAGCTCTTCCGGGCAATGGGCGTGCTCTCCAAGGGCCACCTGGTGGAGGTTGAACGGGCCGACCTGGTGGGGGAGTATATCGGGCACACGGCGCAGAAAACCCGGGAGCAGGTGCGGCGCGCCCTGGGCGGCATCCTGTTCATCGATGAGGCCTACTCCCTGGCTAGAGGGGGTGAGAAGGACTTCGGGAAAGAGAGCATCGACGTGCTGGTGAGAAATATGGAACTCAATCATCAGGACACGATCCTGATCCTGGCAGGCTACAACCAGGAAATGGAATGGTTTTTGCGGTGCAACCCCGGCCTGTGCTCCCGCTTTCCAAATATTATCACCTTCCCGGATTATAATATAACCGAACTTATTCAAATAGGAGAACTGATGCTGAAGAAGCGCCAGTATATCTTGACATTTGAAGCAAAAGAAAGGCTACGGCTTATACTAGACGAGCACATCAATAGAGGAAGCGCAATTGAGGGAAATGCACGTCTGGTAAGAAACATAGTCGAAAAAGCGATCAGGAAGCAGGCAACCCGCCTTGTCAAACGGTCGCGCCTGACAAGACAGGAATTGATGACGCTCGTCCCCGAAGACCTAGCGTGAACATCCTTCTAGGTCACCACTTGTAAGGTACTGGTTGATGCATGATTAGTCTCGCAGGAATTCTTGATACAATGCCGAAACTACCTTAATTGGTCAGTATTTGTAGAGATATGAAGCAAAATAATAAGCATATGTTTAATTAGAATAAGCACTTATTAACTTAGTATACAACCTGATCATTAAAACATCCGCAAGCAGACCCTTCCCTTGTCAAAAGAACGAGGTGACAAGGGAAGGGTCGGTGATCATCAAGCCGGAGGACCACAATGAGCAAGTTTTGGAACTGCCTACAATCCCATGGTATAAGCGTCAAGCTGATCGCAGCGGCAGAGAAGGCAGAGTTGGAGGCGCAGGAGGAATTCCAACAGGTTTCGGAGATCTCCAGGCTGAACCAGCTTAAGGTACTGAGCGCCTTCAGGCAGGCCGGCATCTCCGAGTTGCACCTCAAAGATGGGACCGGCTATGGATACGGGGACATGGGCCGTGAAGGACTGGAAGCGGTGTATGCTCTGGCTTTTGGCGCTGAATCAGCCCTTGTGAGGGCACAGATCATCTCGGGCACCCACGCTATCGCCATCGCACTGACCGCCTTCCTGAACAGGGGTGACCTGCTCCTGTCAGTCACCGGACGTCCCTACGATACCCTGTCCAGGATCATCGGCCTGGCGGACAATTCTGGGCGGTCTTTGCGGGTCATGGGGGTTAAATACGGCGAGATAGACCTCACACCCTCAGGACATCCTGATTATGAGAAAATCGGGGATATAGTCGGCGGAGGCGCCAGGATGGTTCTGATCCAGCGCTCCAGAGGCTATAACTGGCGTCCGTCATTATCGATCGAAGAGATAGGCCGGTTGGTAGCTTTGATCAAGAAGGTCAACCCAAATACCGTCTGTTTGATTGACAACTGCTACGGAGAGTTTGTCGAGGATCTGGAACCTACTGAAGCCGGGGCGGACCTGATCGCCGGGTCACTGATCAAGAACGCCGGAGGCGGGCTGGCGCCATCAGGGGGCTATGTGGCAGGCAGAACTGACCTGGTGACAACGGTGGCGGACCGGCTGATCGCCCCCGGGCTGGGCCACCAGATCGGAACGAATCTGGGCCTGGGGCGTCTGTTTTTTCAGGGTCTGTTTATGGCGCCGCACATCGTCGGAGAAGCGCTGAAAGGGGCAATTTTCGCGTCCCACTTCCTGTCACTGCTCGGTCTGGAGACTTCTCCCGAGCCGGGTGCTGCGCGGGCCGACATCGTACAAGCCGTGAGGATGCCTACCCGGGAGGCGGTGATTGCCTTCTGCCGCGGCATTCAGGCCGCATCCCCGGTTGATTCCTTCGTATTGCCGGAGCCCGGATTTCTCCCGGGCTATCATGACCAGGTAATCATGGCTGCCGGAACCTTTATCCAAGGGTCGTCCATCGAACTCTCCGCCGATGCTCCGATGAGGCAACCTTACACCGTCTACCTACAGGGCGGATTGTCTTATTCACATGCCATGCTCGGCCTGCTCAACGCTGCTCAGGAGTTAATCAATAAGGGATATTTGGATAAGGGGCAATAGTGACATGGTCAGCATTACAATAATCACTTTGATAATCCTGATCATTGAACTGATCGCCTCAATCATTCCTTTCGTGCCTGCAATTCCACTTATTTTCGTCACAATGCTGATTTATGGCTTTATAGAGAGGTTCCAGCACCTTACGTGGCTGTTCCTGGCCGGAATGGCGCTGATTCTGATCTTCTCGCTCTTTATAGACAATGCAGCAGCATGGTTGGGTGCCAAGAGGTCGGGAGCAAGCAAGTTCGGTTTGTGGGGCGCCATGATCGGTGGGTTGGTAGGCATAATAATCAGCCCTGTGCTGGGAATAATAATAGGCCCCTTTGTAGGGGCCGTACTGGCAGAGCTTATCTTCGTGAGGAACGGGTGGGGGAGTGCCCTGAAGGTAGGGCTTGGAACATTATTAGGATACGCCTATGGCAGCGTGATGAGATTCATCCTGGCATTGGCGATGGTCACCGCATTCATCTTGAAGGTTCATTAATTATGTAAACTAAACAGGGGAAGGTGGTACTTAATCGATTTTCCTCAATACCCCGGTGACCTTGCCCAGGATCACCACATCCTTGCTCTTGATCGGCTCCATTTCGTCGTTCTCCGGCTGCAGCCTGACGCCGCCCTTTTCTTTAAAGAACCGTTTAACAGTGGCCTCTTCACCCAGCAGGGCCACCACAATATCTCCGTCATCGGCAGTGTTCTGCTGGCGCACTATAATATAGTCGCCGTCGAAAATACCGGCCTTGATCATACTGCTGCCACGGACTGTCAGCATGAATACTTTTTTAGAGGTATTCAGAAAGCTGACTGGAAAGGGAAAGGTATCTTCAATGTTCTCCACGGCCAGTATGGGCTCGCCAGCCGCGATACGGCCAATCAGAGGAACCCTGACGATGGCTGTATTGTTGCCGATAATCTCGATTGCCCTGGGCTTGGTGGGATCTCTATAGATGTAGCCCTTTTTCTGTATTTGTTTCAAATGAGCATGAACGGTCGAACTTGACTTCAGCCCGACTGCCTCTCCGATTTCCCGCACGGAGGGTGGGTAGCCTCGTTCATCTAGTTTCTGGTGAATGAATTCGAGTATTGATGCTTGCCGTGCGCTCAGTTTCGCACCCATTAATCAAACCCCCTTGAGCTAGGAAAATTTTATTAATGGCATTATAACATACCTTTAATGACTTGTAAAACATTTGTTCGGAACTATTTTGAACTTTTTTTTAACTGCTTATAATAATAATTATGTTAACTAACAGATGGACCAGGGATTCCAGGCTCCAAGCTCATTGCTGGCGGCCTTCCTCCTCCTTTTCGGCAGTCATAATTATTATTCCAGAGAACAGCCCTCGATAATGATTGATTTCGCGATTGTGGATCGTTCTCTGAGTGGCGCAATCTTCTTGTATTCATCGGAGCCAAAGCAGTGCGTCAAATCGTCTCTGGACGGAGGCTCGCTCATGATGATGGTCTCTGGGTTCCAGGTTCCAAACATTTGAGTATTTCTAACGTCACGGACCAGATAACGACCGTTATAATGCTCAACTATGGACCAGACATTGTCCGTCATCCATCATCCAGAATTATGCTCTCGATAATTGGCCAAATTGTCCCGAATAATCTCTTCCTGGTTGCTGTCGGTATATCCGGCGAAAATATGACGCTTTATTTTGCGTTTTAAGGGGGGTTAAATTCTAATCAAGGGAAAATGTATGCATGGGATATATCCCGTGCTTTTAATTCAATCTGATAGATAGTCCACGGACACAGAATGTTCAATCTGTGCCTTGGTACGTTCCTTGAACTTCACATGCACCGGATGCATCTGATAGACTTGAAGATCATCCAAGGTTGCAAACTTAGCGACCAGGGCAATATCATACGAACGTTCAGAGCGCAGCAGGTCGATGCCCGCTTCTAGATGAAGCAGTTAAGAAACTCGGCCATTCATCTCCATAATCATATTCTGATCCCTTTGATGCTGTCAGGTGACGGTCGAGCAGCTTAAACATAACGATATGAGTTATCATCAAATTACCTTATGCCTGAAACCAAAAATATTTTAAGTCTTCTTTCCCCTATTGGCTTTTACCGCCTGGCCGTAGCTTTCCAGCGCCTCATCATGGCTTCCCCTTTCTAAAATACGACACACTTCATTAAATTCAAACTTTGCTAGATTATAACATTCCTCCGCAGCTGTAAGCTGATTACGCTCCGAGTACATATCTCCGAGCGATTGCAGGGCAAGCCCCTTGTTTTTGTGGGCTTGGATGTATTCAGGAGCAAGCCGTAACGCCCGATCAATTAGCACAATTGTTAGGGCATGGCTGGGTACCACAGATACCCACATTTAGTTAAATGATCATCAAGTAAGGATTTGCTTTACTCTACCCACAATTCCATTAATAAGTCGAACCTTTATTCCATGAGGGTGAGTAGGAGAGCTGGTTAGAATATCGTTAACTGTTCCTTCAGTTAACTTTTCTGTTCTTTGATCCTGTTTTTGTATTATCAAAACGCGCGTGCCTGGCTTAATATTTTCACGATCATTTCCATCCATTATATGACCACCTATACTTATTCTAATCACTCATCAATTACAGAGAGTAAACTGCACTCGAATTGCTTTCTTCTGGTAGCTTTTTTATATTTCCCTGTCCAAGTATACCCCTATTTCCCGTCCGATGGAACGTTCTGCTAGCGTATATGGTAGCAGGGTTTTGAAGGATTGTGGGAGCATATGGCGAAGATGGAAGGAAGACTATGAGGGGGGTTGCTTGTTCATGAAACGTTTCTTTGTAGGACTGCTTATCTTTATTCTGTGCCTGTCGGCCACTTCGTTTGTTTTTGCGGCCCAGCCAATTAATTTAGTTGTCAACGGTCAGGCAATCCAATGCGATGTACCACCGCAGATAGTTAACGGACGCACCATGGTTTCCATCAGCACTGCAGCGCAGGCCCTTGGTTGCCAGGTAAGCTGGGATGGAGCAACAAGAACGGTAAACATCACATCGTCAGGAAGCGGTGGATCCCAGGCTCCGCCAATCCAATACTACTTTCCACGGGCCGGACAGGACCCGGTTCAACCCTTGGTCAACGTCATCAATTCCGCCAACAGCACCCTTGATATCGCGATCTACAGTCTGACTGAAGAAGACATAGTAAACGCCATCGCTGCTGCTGAAACAAGGGGCGTGTCAGTTAGGATCCTCACGGATAAGAGCGAATCGAAAACGGCCTCTCAGTCCAATGCCCTGGATTCATTGAAGGCGGATGGAATCCCGATTAAGATCAACTCCCACAGTGGACTCATGCATATGAAAGTGACGATCGCTGACAACAGCACTGTGACCACAGGTTCATATAACTATTCAAACGAGGCTACCTATGAGAATGACGAGGTGTTGGTGATCATCCACAGCCCGAGCATTGCCCAGGTCTGGGATAACGAATTTCAGAGCATGTGGACCGACAATGACAATTATGAGGATTATCAATAAAGCTAGAGGTGGCAATATTGATTAAAAAAGCCGGCTTTACCCTTAGCTGTGCGCTCATCCAATTGATCAAGACGCCATAACTGAAGATACTGCAACTCCTTCAGCGACTAATATATTCGTTGATCTTATCAAGCGTTGCTCCAGTGTCATCGGTCTCCAGCTTTATCAGTGCTTTGTGATCCAGGGCAGTGCTCCCCTTATTTATTATTATTAGCCTATCGGACTGATAGGCAAATTCTTCGACGAAGCCGGCCAGCGGATAGACGGTCAGGGATGAGCCAATGACGATCACCAAGCTGGCGCCCAGCACCGTCTCCCGTGCATAGCGGTGGTTCTGGATCGGTTCTCCGAACAACACCACGTCCGGCTTCAGAACGTTGCCGCAGGCGGCGCAGGTTGGGACCACCTTTGGATGCTTCTGAACATATAAAGCATCGTAAGTCCGGGGGCAGCCGATCTTGGTGCAAATAAAACGATCGGCGGTGCCATGCACTGCAATCACCTGTTTACTGCCTGCCCTCACATGCAGGTTGTCAATATTTTGGGTGACGATCGCACTGACCAGGCCCTGTTTTTCCATTAAAGCCAGCATCCGGTGAGCGTGACTGGGCTCAACATTGGTGTACATGAAATACCGCCGGTAGAACTCATAGAACTGCTGCGGGTCCCTGCGAAATGCCTCGATGTTGATGATGTTCATTACCCGGTGCTCTCCCAGGGTTCGATAGATACCTTGGGCACCGCGAAAATCCGGGATCCCGGCCTCCGTACTGATGCCAGCACCGGTTACCACCACAACCCGATGCGCAGAAGAAATCATAGAAGAAACTCTTTCAATTTCAATATCATTATTTTTCATATTGCATACCACCTTGATTGCGATGCAGTTATGATCATTTTAATATCTCAATCTACGGGAAATTCTTTGCAGATTATAATTCAGAAGAAAACGCCCCTTATGTAAGTTTGTAAACTTTACCCTTAGTGGGGCTTTTCTCATCGTTAAACCAAGGCCAACAAAGAGCTTTACGGCTACCTTACAGCCCCTAAGCCTGTAGACACCATGATCCCTGGCTAACGCCGTCGGGTAAACTCCCATAAACCGCAACAGGGCTTACAGCACAGAAGATACGCAGTCATGGCTGCAGGCGCGTACCAGCATTGGATACCCTTTATCAAACGGGCCGTCTGATCAGGCAGATTATCAAAGCGGTGACTGATCTGGCATAACTAAAATTCATCTTGGGGAGTTCACAAAGCTCTTGACACAGACTCCAGATGCACCATTGCCCATCCGGTAGCTTCCTATTTGGCAAGGAATAACCTAAGCGTGCCCGGACAGGCTGCCGCGCCAGAGTTCGGCCATGCCGGCAATATGTCCGTCGATGTTGACCAGAGATTCCACCAGCACCAGGAAGGAAAAGCCTTCGGACGGCTGGCGGCGATACCCCTGTCCGCCGGTATACTGCTCATAGAGATCGCTCTGCATACCCAAAACAGCCTCGTGCCTGGCATAGAACTCACCCAGGAGGGCCGGGTCATCATTTTCCAGGGCATGATCGAACAAACTAAAGTTATCCAGAATCTTCTGGTACAGCTTTTCCACGTCTTGCCACAGGCTATCATCCAGGCCGGGCAACCCGCCAGTGAACTCCCGGAAGATCTCCCGTACCCGATCGGCCAACCGCTCCAGGTCATTGCAAAATTAGATCGGACGGACCGGCTACTTAGGATCGGACGGGCCGGCTACTTTGAAATGGACTGCCCGGCTACTTTAAATCGGAATTGATGGCTACTTTCCACCGGACAAGGTGGCTACAATCACCGGAATACGCA
>JBEKFU010000024.1:0-22676 GCA_050013155.1 Thermacetogeniaceae bacterium
TATATCTCTGATAAGAATCAGTACATTGTCAAGCCGGTTGATAGTTATGCTTCAAAAGGAGTCTGCTCCGGCAAAGATTTCTCGCAAGAAGCGTGGGAAGCCCTACTCAAAGAAAAAATCAAGGAAGATTTTATTATTCAAAAGTACTGCCCTTTAGCGCTTAGTGAAAATGTCATTTATGATGATGAAGGGAAGGCGACACTTTATGAATTTCATAATTTAACTGGCTTGTTCGTATATAATCAGAAATTTTCTGGCATCTATTCAAGAGCAGGTCTCAATGCTATTATTTCAGGTCAACATGGTGGGTACACAATGTCATCTGTTTATTTGGATCTTTGCCCCTCACGCTGCCTGCGGCGGCGCCAGGCCATGTTGTAGCAGATCTTACTGAAGGTTATTGGCAGACGGCGGGTATTCGACTTGTCACTGGCGCCACGTTCATCAATTGCACTAACTAGCCACCACAAAAGACCTGCCCAGGTTATTTAATATCATCAGTAATATCCATAATTTCTAACTTAGACCTTGCTGCGGCGAATTCTGATTTTTTGTTGATCAACCACAATAATATGCCTATCGAGATCTTCATCCGAGAGACTAGCTATCGCTTTAAGCAATATCTCATTGAGCTTCGTGATGGGAATGTCAATAGGAAGTCTGAGCAGAATAATGCCAGTATGTGCTTGAGAACTCAAGTAGATCATGCTGGCAAAGCCCACATCGGCTGTAACTATCGTAGCGTTGACCTTTGATGCATATGCGAATATCTCACTATCTTTAGCTCCACGAAGACCGATATCCCTTACGATCGTCGGGCGGGAAAGCCCACGGACTTTAGCCGTGGGATGAAAGCCCGCTCCCAGCTATTGCCCAATCCGCTATATTATTCTATAATAGAACATAACCCCACGGACTTCAGCCGTGGGAGGATGTCAGATCAAGTGCATCATAACCGACCGATCTGAGTAACTTGGCAGTGGAGCGTGGCAGATCCTCATCAATCAAAAAGATAACACTCATAGAATCGCTCTAACCTGCTCATCGCTGGCAATTTGCGCTGCATAGCCAAGAGCGGCCAAAATCTGGCCTTGAGTTAACTCGTATTCCTTCTTTATTTCTTTATAGCTGGCTCCGCCTGCCAGCTTGCCCAATACCAGATCCACTGGAACCCTTGTTCCGGAAAGTACCGGCTTCCCGCCCCTAATATCAGGATCTATTGTGATGCCTGGCGATATTTCTTTCATTGGACTTTGAGCCTCCTTGGCAATCTCATACTAAATTATAACATTTGCTGAGATGTATTTTAAGATGCTTCTTAATGGTGAATGGAAAGTGGTCAATACAGTTTGTGGTAACTGCTCAGCCTAAAGACTTAAAAACAGCGTATTGCTTTTCAATTGGGTCTAAACTTCAGTGGGGGGGGGTTCTATTTAATTCTAGAAATATATGTTACGGTTTAACATGTTGGGAGGGGTATACCGATACATTTTAGCGGCACGTTCCCGCGGGCAGGCCTTTTTTCTTTTCATATCGGGGCATTATAATGATGACGACTCAATCTGGAAGGTGGCTGCATGGAGCATCAATTCACGAACCGGCTGATCGACGAAAAAAGTCCCTACCTATTGCAGCACGCCCACAACCCGGTGGATTGGTACCCCTGGGGGGAGGATGCATTCGAGAAAGCAAAAAGGGAAGACAAACCAGTATTTCTAAGTATTGGATTTAGAACTAATGCGAGTGGTGGTTTATGGAAAAGTATGCTAAAATATTAGCATGAAATATACCAAAGAAAGGAAAGTTTTTAAATGGCTGATCCAGTTTGGCAATTGGCTATTGAGAAATTCAGCCGAAGCATCAAGGATAGGCTGCCAACCACAGTGAAAGATGTACGGCTGTTTGGTTCAGTCGCCAGGGGAACCAATGCTCCAGAATCAGACATTGATATTTTGGTTTTGGTTGAAAGCGACGACAGGATGATCAGCGATATTATCATGGATGTTGCGGTCGATATAAATCTTGATTACGATGTTGTAATTTCACCTATTATAATGGCTAGTTCTCATTATGCTAATCAGCTCTTTAGGGAGACTGCATTTTTTCACGCCCTTGAACAGGATGGTGTCTCTCTATGAGCATGGATGATTTGAGTATATGGAGGCTTGGGAAAGCAGAGGCCACTTTTAAGGATGGAGAAGAACTTGAACGCCTGGGTTCCTATCAAAGTGCTATCAACAGGTATTACTATTCAGCTTTTCACGCTGTCCGGGCGTTGCTGGCTACCAAAGGATTAGATTCGGCCAAGCATTCAGGTGTAATATCCTACTTTAACAGGGAGTTCGTGAAGCCGGGGCTTGTAAACAAGACATACAGCAAGTCTCTTTCTAATTTGTTCAGGCTTCGTTCTAATGCCGACTATGATGATTTCAAGACCTTCAGCCATGAAGACTGCATTGCGGCTAGGGAACAGGCCAGAGGTATCATCCAAGAAATCAGTAACATCCTTAATTATGGTCGACAATAGTGAGATCTCTGACGGTAGCAAGCCCAGTTTAACTCCCTGGCTGGACACTGCCTTCTTTTACGATCGCACCTTCCTCTCTAACTGTAAGCAATGCCCTGATTCCACCATGTCTAGATGAACGACAAAACTATAAAAGCCAGGCTGCGTGGCCTGCGCTGTTTTTAGGGCACCATAATGATGACAACTCGATCTGGAAGGTGACCACATGGAGCATCAATACACAAACCGGCTGATTAACGAGAAGAGCCCCTACCTGCTGCAGCACGCCCACAACCCGGTGGATTGGTACCCCTGGGGGGAGGAGGCGTTCGAGAAAGCCAAGAAGGAAGATAAACCAGTTTATCTAAGTATTGGGTATTCGACTTGTCACTGGTGCCACGTGATGGAGCGGGAGTCGTTCGAGGACGAGGAGGTAGCCCGGGCGCTGAACGAGGGGTTCGTCGCCATCAAGGTCGACCGGGAGGAGCGCCCGGACCTCGACCAGATCTACATGGCCGTCGCCCAGAGCCTCACCGGCAGGGGCGGTTGGCCGCTGACCGTCTTCCTGACTCCGGACAAGAAGCCTTTTTACGCCGGCACCTATTTCCCCAAGAGAACCCGGCAGGGGATGCCCGGTCTGCTGGAAACCCTGAGGACATTCCGGAAGAAGTGGCTGGTGGAGCGCCAGATCTTCGATCAGACCGGCTCCAACCTGGATGGCCGCCTACAAGCCTATTTCCAGCGGTCGCAGCCGGGTGATCCCGGACCGGAGCTGCTGGGTCGGGGTTACAAACAGTTGGCGAAGAGCTTCGACACGAAGTATGGTGGATTTGGCGATGCGCCCAAGTTTCCCTCGCCCCATCAGTTGCTGTTCCTGCTGCGCTACTGGAAGCGCACCGGTTCATCGAACGCACTGCAGATGGCGGAGACCACCCTGCAGGCGATGTACTGTGGCGGCATCTATGACCACGTGGGGTTCGGCTTCTCCCGTTACTCCACCGACCGGCGCTGGCTGGTGCCCCACTTCGAGAAGATGCTCTACGACAACGCCCTGCTGGCCCTCACCTACCTGGAGGCCTGCCAGTTGACCCGCAACCCCTTCTATGCCTGGGTGGCCAGGGAGATATTCAGCTATGTGCTGCGGGACATGACCTCGCCGGAGGGGGCGTTTTACTCGGCGGAGGACGCCGACTCGGAGGGGGAGGAGGGCCGGTTCTACCTGTGGACGCCGGACCAGGTGAGGCAGGTGTTGGGGAATGAAGAGGGGGAGTTCTTCAACGATTTCTATGACATCACCGCCGCCGGGAACTTCGAGGGGCGCAGCATCCCCAACCTGGCGCGCCGGCGGGCTGAACTGTTCCGTCTCGGCAGCGACCATAGAATATATCCGACCCACCATGCGCCCTTGCTGGAGGGGCGCCGGAAGCTGTTTGCCGCCCGGGAGACCCGGGTGCACCCCTACAAGGACGACAAGGTGCTCACCTCCTGGAACGGGTTGATGATTGCCGCCCTCGCCCGGGGGGCCTGGGTGCTGGACGATCATGAGTACAGCAGGGCTGCAGCGAGAGCGGCACAATTCTTGCTCAACCACATGAGAGACGCGGGGCACCCACCGGGAGGCGGGTCGGGGCGGCTGCCGGCCCGCTACCGGGATGGCCAGGCCGCCTACCCGGCCTACCTGGATGACTACGCTTTCCTGGCCTGGGGCCTGATCGAGCTTTACGGCGCCACCTTCGACCCGGTCTGGCTGGAGCAGGCCCTGTCCTTGAACCGGCAGATGGTGGATCTGTTCCGGGATGAGCAAGGCGGCGGTTTCTTCTTTACCGGTCAGGGCGCCGAGCAGTTGCCGGCCCGACCGAAGGAGATCTACGACGGGGCGATGCCGTCAGGCAACTCGGTGGCCGCCCTGAACCTGCTGCGCCTGGCCCGCCTGACCGGCGATGACGGGCTGGAGGAGCGGGCTGCGGCACAGCTTGGGGCCTTTGCCGGAACCGTCTCCGACTATCCGGCCGGGTATACTTTCTATCTCTGCGCCCTGGATTTCACACTGGGCGAGCCACTGGAGATCGTGGTGGCCGGACAGGATGGCGCTGCTGATGTGAAGGCTTTGCTGCAGGTGCTGCGAGAGGCTTACCTGCCTGGGGCATCAGTGCTGTTCAAACCGACCGGGGATGAGAGCAGCCGGCTGGCCGCCCTGGCGCCGTTCACCGCTGCCGCGCCCGGCGGGTGCCCTCTGGGCGCGGACCCGGCGCCGCCGCTTGCGGGCGCGTCGGTTGACGGCAGGGCGGCGGCCTACGTCTGCCGCAACTACGCCTGCCAGGTGCCGGTGAATGAACCAGCAGCTCTGGCTGCACATTTGACCACAGATGACTAGCCGCTCTAATGCCCCCGCTTCCTCCGTATCCGGGCTAACGCCCGGCCTGAAAGAAAACGGGCACACAGGTAAGAGCACTATATTACTGTATTAACTGGGTCTTGGCTTCAGTGGGGGAAAGCAATCCCCCACTGAAGCCAAGACCCAGTTGAACTGTGCGCCGCATTCCCGGTGTGCCGGCGGGCTTTCAGCCAAGGCGGAGCCTTGAGCCGGCGTTCAGGCCGGGCGGTAAGCCCGGATGCGGCGGAGGTGAGATGTGAGAGGTTAGAGGCAACATGACACCAAGAACCGTCCCGGAAATCTCTCCAGGATTGCTTAGTGCATAAGCATATGTGGGTATGATAAACTGGACGTGTGTACCCAAACGATCTTAAAAGGGGTGATTGCCGGTGCTCCGGAGCAGGCGCCTTGTTACTGTGGCAGTGTTGATAATCCTGATCATCATCCTGGTCACTTTTATTAACGGTTGGTCGGATTACATGTGGTTTGCGTCCCATAACTACGGCAGTGTCTTCTGGACGCTCTTGCTGACTCGCTACGGGGTTGGCCTGCCGGTCTTTCTGGTTGCCTTTCTCTTCTTCTTGCTGAACTTCTGGTACGCCCGCCGCAACCTGCCCCAACTCGGCCTGTTGGGACGGGACAATCAGGTGATCGACCTCGTCCAGAACCCCTTTCGCATGCTGGCGGCGTCCCGGGTGGGCTTCGGCCTGATGCTCGTCCTGAGCGCCTTCCTCGCCCTGATGATGGCCATCCAGGCCGGCTCCCAGTGGGAGCTGGTGCAGAGGTTTTTCCACGCCACCCCCTTCGGTCAGACCGACCCGGTCTTCGGCCTCGATGCCGGCTTCTACATCTTCAAGCTGCCTTTTTACGAACTGATCCAGTCGCTGCTGGCGACCGCCCTGTGGTTGGCGCTGATCTTCAGCGGGGCCACCTACTTCTTCATCGTCAGCGGGGAGTTCCTGCAGGGGGGCTGGCGCCATTACTCGCCGGTCAAGCTGCACCTGGCCCTGTTGGTGGCCATGCTGCTGGTGCTCCAGGCCTGGGTTTACCGGCTGCGCGCCTACCTGCTGCTGTTCAACCAGCACCAGGCATACTGGGGGGCGGGCTACACCGACCTCCACGTCATGCTGCCGGTGCTGAAGATCATGATCGTGCTGGCGCTGGCCGCCGCGGCGGCGGTGTTCGTCGGGATCGTGCTCGGGCGGCTGCGCCCGATCGCCATCGGGCTGGGCGTCCTGATCGCCGCCTCCCTGCTGCTGGGCGTGATCTACCCGTCATTCGTGCAGCAATTCTCGGTCAAGCCGAACGAGTTCGACCGGGAGCAGCCATACATAGCGCGCAACCTGACCGCCACCCGTGCCGCCTACGATCTGGACAAGATCCAGGCGTTGCCCTCGCTGCAGGAGATAGGTGACCTGCAGCCGGGACAGGTCAACCAGGCGGTGCTCGATAATTACAAGACCACCCTGACCAACCTCCGCCTCTGGGATCCTCGCCCCCTGATCCAGGTCTACACCCAATTGCAGCAATTGCGCCAATACTACAGCTTTAACGACGTGGACGTCGACCGTTACCACCTGGGGTCGGGCTACCGCCAGGTGATGCTCTCGGTGCGGGAACTCGATCAGACCAAGTTGCCCGATGAGGCCCAGACCTGGGTGAACAAGCGCCTGCAGTACACCCACGGCTACGGGGTGGTGATGAGCCCGGCCAACGAGATCGACCCGACGGGCCTGCCGACCTACCTGATCAGCAATATCCCGCCGCAGTCAACCGATCCGGCGCTCTCCGTCACCCAACCGGGGATCTATTACGGACAGTTGACCGTGAACCCGGTGGTGGCCGGTTCCAGGGCCGGCGGGACGGGTGAGTTCGACTATCCGTCCGGGGGCACGAACGTCTACACCAGCTACCGGGGCACCGGCGGCGTGGTGCTGAGCAACTGGTGGCGGCGCCTAGCTTACGCCGTGCGCTTCAGTGACCTGCAAATGCTGCTCAGCTCCGACATCACCCCGAACAGCCGTATCCTCTACTACCGGACGATACAGGATGCCCAGCGCCTGGCGCCCTATCTCCAGTACGACGCCGACCCCTACCCGGTGGTTTCCGGCGGTCGGATCTACTGGATCTGGGATGCCTATACCACCTCCGATCACTACCCCTACTCCGCCATGAACGGCCAGATCAACTACATCCGCAACTCCGTCAAGGTGGTGATCGATGCCTACAACGGTACGACTACCTTCTACGTCAGTGATCCCAGCGATCCGATCATCCAGACCTACAGCAAGATCTTCCCCGGCCTGTACCAGCCCCTGGCCAGCATGCCGGCAGACCTGCGCGCTCACATCCGCTACCCGGTTGACTTCTTCAACGCCCAGGCGACGATCTACGCCAACTACCACGTGACCGACCCCCGGGTCTTCTACAACCGGGAGGACGTCTGGTCGTACCCCAACGAGAAATATTCAAGCACCGGCCAGCGCATGGAGCCATTCTACGTGATCATGAAGCTGCCGGGGGAGAGCCAGGAGGAGTTCGTGCTGGTGCTGCCCTTCACTCTGTTCAGTCGAGAGGATAACAACCTGGTGGGCTGGCTGGTTGCGCGGTGTGATGGGGATCACTACGGACAACTGGAGGTCTATGACTTCCCCAAAGATGAAAACGTGTATGGCCCGATGCAGGTGGAGGCTAGCATCGACCAGGACGCCATCATCTCCCAGCAGATCACCCTCTGGGACCAGCACGGCTCCACGGTGATCCGGGGCAACCTGATCACCGTGCCCCTGGCGGGCAAGCTGCTGTACGTGGAGCCCCTGTTCCTGCAGGCCGACCAGAGCAGTCTGCCGGAGATGCAGCGGGTGATTGTCTTCTACGAGGGCAAATCGGTGATGCAGACTACCTTAGGAGATGCCTTGAACCAGTTGTTCGGCCTGAGCGGCGCTACCCAGACTGTCACACCGGCGCAGCCAGCGGTACCCGGGGGCCCGGCCATGGGGATGCAGGACCTGGTGCGCCAGGCGAACGAGCTGTACGCCTCAGCCCAGAACAGCCTGAAGGCGGGGGACTGGGCCGGCTACGGCAAGGCGATCAATGACCTCGGCCAGGTGCTGCAACAGATGGTCTCGCCGACCGGCAAGGCTGCCCCCTAAGGGAGGAAGCCTACTCGAGGTTCGAAGGCGGGCTATGAGCCTGTGTTCAGGCCCGCCTGCACGTCAGGAAAGGCTGATCAAACATCGAACTTTGAAGAGGATGTCTCCTAAAAGAATGATCGACTGCTGTGCCGTGATGGATGAGGAAGAGGTGAGCCACCTGAACGAGCATCACGTCGATGCCTTGCCAAACTTGAAGTTTTCTCCGACATTCGATTTCGACGACGAGCTGCACACCTATACGGTATTGCTTCCGGAGATCGGGCTGTATGGGGCCGGCGCAACCATAGAGGATGCGGTAGCGGACTTGCTGAACAGCATCTCGGAGTATTTGCAGGTTTATGCCGCGAAGGTAACCATTTTTTCCAAGCTGGAGCCGGTCGAGAAACTGTTCTATGTGTTGAAGCTGGCGCAGTGTAACGGGGATAAAGAGGCGATCATGGAAGAGATCGGGCTTCCAGCGGCGCCGGCCCGGTTCGACCAGGGGCAGATCAGGCGCATACTGGCCTATCTCCAGATGGCGCCCATCAAGCCGGGCGGCTCGATCCATGTTGGCATCGGCAAGGATGGAGCCTGGCGCACCTGTAAATTCGATTACCACAAAGACGATGACCAGGTCACTGCCAGTGCTGCGGATGCTATTGCCAAATCACTGAAGTTCAAGGATGCAGCGGAGATGAGGAAGTTCTTCGATAAAAAAATCTGAGTCATCTGTGGTAAAGCAAACAGGATCGTACATATGCGACAAAATACCTATATAATTAGAATATAACTACTATTTTAATTCGATTTGTAAAAAATGATATAATAAATGGTAGAGTTTTGGGGGAGCGCCCGTGCTTCCATTCCCGGTGTGCCGGCGGGCTTTCAGTCGAGGCGGAGCCTCGAGCCGGCATTTCAGGACGGGCGTAGCCCGGATGCGGAGGAAGGACCTTGGTGCGGGAGCGGATCGGTTTTTTCTGCAGTGAATGCGGGCACGAGTCGGGCAATTGGCTCGGTCGCTGCCCCGGCTGCGGCGGCTGGAACACCTTCCGGGAAGCTCCCACCAAGCGCGCCAGGCGCACTCCGGGCGCGGCGCCTGGCGCCAGGACCGCATCGCAGCCGGTGGAGCATCCCCCGGAGCCGCTCGTGGGGGCCGCGCCAAGCCAGGAGGGGCGCCTGCTCACCCATTCAGGCGAGATGGACCGGGTGCTGGGTGGCGGCATCGTGGCCGGCTCGGTAATCCTGCTGGGCGGCGATCCGGGGATCGGCAAGTCCACCCTGTTGCTGCAGTTGGCGGCCGCGGTGGGGAATGGGCCGGGGATGGTGCTCTACGTCTCCGGTGAGGAGTCGCGCCAGCAAGTGCAACTGCGGGCAGGACGCCTGGGCATCAGTTGCGATCACATCTATTTCAGCAGCGAGGCGGACCTGGACCACATCCGGAGCGCCCTGGAATCAGTGGCGCCGGCGCTGGTGATCATCGACTCCATCCAGACCATGTCGCATCCGGATCTCCCAATGCTGCCCGGCAGCATCGGACAGTTGCGGGAGTGCACCGCAGAGCTGGTCCGGCTGGCCAAGCTCAAGAACTTTGGCTGTTTTCTGATCGGCCACGTCACCAAGGATGGCGCCCTGGCGGGCCCCCGGGTGCTGGAGCATATGGTGGACACCGTCCTCTCCTTCGAGGGCGACCACCACCAGAACCTCCGGTTGCTGAGGGCGGTCAAGAACCGCTTTGGAGCCACCAACGAGATCGCCGTCTTCACCATGGGTGAGCGCGGTCTCGAAGAGGTGGCCAATCCCTCGGCCCTGTTTCTGGACGGACGGGCGTTGGATATTCCCGGTTCGGTGGTGGTGTCCGCTTTGGAGGGGACGAGGCCGGTGCTGGTAGAGATCCAGGCCCTGATCTGCCCGACCGTGTTCGGGGCGCCCCGGCGGGCGACCACCGGTGTCGACTATAACCGGGTAGTGCTGACGGCGGCAGTTTTAGAGAAGCGGGCCGGCCTGAACCTGACCAACCAGGACATCTACGTGAGCGTCGTGGGCGGCCTGAGGGTGGTCGAGCCGGCGGTCGACCTGGGAGTTGCCCTGGCCCTGGCCTCCAACTTCCGTAATATCCCGGTGGATTCGGGCACGGTGGTCATGGGGGAGATCGGCCTGACCGGAGAGGTTCGGGCGGTCAGCCAGGCGGAGCAGCGGATTCGGGAGGCTGTGCGCCTGGGGTTCCGGCGTTTCATCATTCCGGAGCGCAACCTGGAGGCGTCGTCGCACCATCCAGACCTGGAGGTGATCGGGGTCAAGACCGTCAGGGAGGCCATAGACAGAGTGATGAGTGATGAGTGATGAGTGATGAGTGATGAGTGATGAGTGATGAGTGATGAGTGGTAAATATAGAGAAATTCGAGGATTTGTTGGCATGGCAGAAAGCGCGGGGAGCATTATCGGCGGCCTTCGAGCTTCCGTTGAAAAGAGGCGTGACGTAAAATGAGCAATAACTCATCACTCATCACGCATCACTTTGAATTTGGGGGAAGAGTATTGAAAGAAGACCTGCTGCAGGAGGAAAAAACCAGGGAGGAACGCCCCTCCAGAAGCCGGGGCGCCAGGGATGCGTCCCGGGACAAGGAGCCTTTGGTGTCAGATGCCGGAGGCCGCGCCCGCGCCCTGTCCACCGCGCCACATGTGGCGCCGGGCGCCGCCGCGCCACAAGCGACGCCGGGCGCCGCCGTCTTAGCAGGCGCGTCGGAGCAGAAAACGGAGGCAAGAGGCCAAAACAGAGGTCAGAGGTCAGAAAAAGATTTAAAGTCAGCCGCAGAAGTCATGCAAGTCTCTCAGCCGACATCCGATATCCGGCATCCGGCATCCAATCCGGCAGGCAATGTAGCTTTGCCGGAACCGGAAGATATTGGCGGAGCCAATGCCAACAAGGACCTTGCCTCCAACCTCTCACCCCGCACATCCCAAAAGGTGAGGGAGGCCCGCGATCTCCGGGAGAGCAGGGAAGGACGCGATTCCAAGGACCTCAGGGAGCGGGAGCCCCGCGAGGAGCGCCCGGAAAAGAGGGAGGCCAAGGAGGAGCGCCTTGAGAAGAGGGACGCAAAAGAGGAGAAGGAGGAACTGTTGAGGGCGCTGAAGATGCTGGCCCCTGGCACGCCCTTGCGGGATGGGCTGGAAAGCATCCTGCGGGCAAAGATGGGCGCCCTGATCCTCCTGGGAGACAGCCCGGAAATCCTGGAATTGGTGGAGGGCGGCTTCATGATCGATACGGAATTCACGCCGCCGAACATCTACGAGTTGTCCAAGATGGACGGAGCTATCATCCTGAACCAGGATGCCCAGCGGATCCTCTATGCCAACACCCAACTGGTTCCGGACCCCATGCTGCCTTCGGATGAGACGGGGATCAGGCATCGCACCGCCCATCGGTTTGCCACCCAGACCGGCGCCGTCGTGATCGCCATCTCCCACCGCCGGGGCGTGATCACCCTGTACAAGGGGCACTTGCGCTATATCCTCAGGGAGATCGAGGTGATCCTGTCCAAGGCCAACCAGGCAATCCAGACCCTGGAGCGGTACAAGCGGGTGCTCGACAAGGCCATGGTCAACCTGACCGCCCTGGAGTTCGATGAGTTGGTGACTGTCTTCGACGTGGCCAAGGTGGTACAGCGCGGGGAGATGGTGATGCGGATCGTGCGGGAGTTGGAGGGCTACATCGTGGAGTTGGGGGTTGAAGGCCGCCTGGTGACCATGCAAGCGGAGGAGCTGGTGGCCAACGTGGAGGAGGAGCTCTTATACGTGATCCAGGACTACCACGCCAGTAGCGACAGGTCGGTGGCCGAGGTCAGGCAGTACCTGGGCAATTGCTCTTCGGAGGAACTGCTGGAGCTGTCCAACTTTAGCCGGGCTCTGGGCTACGGGGCTGCGGCAGGCATTCTCGACCTGGCGGTGTTCCCTCATGGCTACCGGATCCTGCATAAGATCCCCAAGCTGCCGATCCTGATCATCGAGAACCTGGTCCAGAAATTTGCCAGGCTCCAGAACATTGTCAAGGCCTCCATCGAGGAACTGGACGCTGTGGAGGGGATCGGCGAGGCCCGTGCCCGGGCGATCAAGAGCGGCATGCGCCGCATCCAGGAGCAGGCCATGCTCGACCGCTATATCTAAGCAAAAAAGTAATAAGTAAAAAAGTAATGAGTAATGAGTCCTCCGCATCCGGGCTAACGCCCGGCCTGAAGAATGCGGAGCACAGGTCGGCTGAAAGCCCGCCGGCACACCGGGAATGCGGAGCACAGGTAAAAAGAAGAAGTGATGAGCATGCTCATCACTCATCACTCATTACTCATCACAGGGTTTATGTCAGGTTAAAGACTCTCAGGGTGGTGCACTTTTTGTGTTCCTTGAGGAAGATGTCGTAGAGGTTCAGGTCGAGCAGGTTGCAGAGGGCCGTCAGGTAGAAGAGGGATTTGCCGACCTCGGTCTCGACGATTTCCCGGCAACTGAGGCAGAGTTCGCCGCGCAGGTGGCTTTCGAAATAGTCCTTGAGGTTGAGGAGCGACACATCAGGAGGGATTGATTTCTTCTTGGCATCGACCTGGATACAGCCACAGCCGGTGACTGATTTTACGGTAGCCCGGTTGATGCGGGATGAGGCTTCCTGAAGTTTCGAGAGGACGTCCAGGATACTGTGGTGGCGCATGAGCAGTTCGGACACTGTATTCTGGAATTCATCACAAATCAGATCCTTCAATTATGCCAGGCCTCCTCTTCGTAGATAAACCGTTAAGTTCATTATAGTGGTCTGTCGTCTCCGTTGTCAATTCTGTCTTGATCTCCGACTTCCGTTCAGGCTCCAGCCAGGAGCCTGGGGATAGTCATCTGTTGAAAAATGGGGGTCCTGCCCTTGCGGTAAAGGAGTATCTTCCGTATAATGGAGTCGGGGTTTATCCAAAATAAGGGTATATCAGTATTTATGGAAAGGAGGTGAAAAAATGGCAAAACGTATCTTTCAGATCGTTTTTGGTTTGATCGGAGGAGGAATTGGATTATCAATAGGCTTACTGGTCAGAAGCCTGTGGAGCTTCATGCCAACGGCCGGCTATCCTTGGTACCTATTACTTGCAACAATCGCGCTCGTCTTTGCATTGGCCATATTCTTACTCGCTCCCTGGCTGATTCGGGTCATGCTACAGATGATCAGGTTTTTCGAAAGCAGACTGCAGCGAACCCCGATGCAAGATCTCATTGGCGGTGCTTTTGGAATCATCGTAGGTCTTGTAATTGCCAACTTGTTAGGAGCTTCCCTGGCCCGCATTCCCGTGGTTGGACCCTACGTTCCCGTAGTGGCCAGCCTGCTGTTGGGTTATCTTGGGCTGAGCGTGGGTTTGAAGAAGAAGGACGACGTGAATGGCCTGTTCTCCCTCTTCAAGACGAGTAAGACGAAGAGTGAGGGCGCCCGAGGAAGCTATAAGGTACTCGACACCAACGTCATCATTGATGGACGGATCTCCGATATCTGCCGGAGCGGTTTTCTGGAGGGGACGCTGATCGTGCCCCGCATTGTCCTGGAAGAACTCCAGCACATCGCCGATTCCTCCGACCTGCTCAGGCGCAACAAAGGGCGCCGCGGTCTGGACATCCTCAATAAGATGCGCAAGGAGCATGGGATCAAGATTGACGTGCGGGACTTCGAGAGGCCGGAAAACAGTGAGGTCGACGCCATGCTGCTGAAGATTGCCAAGCGCCTGGATGCCCCTATCGTCACCAACGACTACAACCTGAACAAGGTGGCCGAGTTGGAAAACGTCAAGGTGTTGAACATCAACGAGTTGGCCAATGCTGTCAAGCCGCTGTACCTGCCCGGCGAGGAGATCGGAGCGGTTGACGTCATCCGGGACGGCAAGGAAGTGGGGCAGGGGATCGCCTACCTGGAGGACGGCACCATGATCGTGATCGAAAACGGCAAGCGCTACATCGGGCAGAACATTCCGGTGGTGGTCACCAGTGTGCTGCAGACCTCGGCGGGGCGGATGATCTTCGCCAAGCCGAAGATCATGGCCAAGGATGCTTCTTCGAACCCCCGTCGCTATCATGAGGTGAAAGTGATTGGATAAGGTCGGCGGCGTGATCCTGGCGGCCGGTCGGGGCGAGAGGATGGGAGCCCCCCTAAACAAGGCCTTCCTCCTTCTCGGCGGCCGACCGTTGCTTTTGCACAGTATCATCACCTTTGAGGCTGCGGCTATGGTGGGCGCCTACGTAGTGGTGGCGCCCCCGGAAGAGGCGGCCTTCTGCCGCGTCCTCCTGGCGTCCTACGGCTTGCAGAAGTTGGCCGCTGTAGTGCCTGGCGGCCTCTCGCGGCAGGATTCGGCAGCGGCCGGAGTGCGAGCGCTGCAAGACTTTGGCCTGGTGGTCGTGCATGATGCTGCCAGGCCATTGTTATCTGTCGGGCTGCTGGAGGGGGCGGTAAGGCACGCCGCCGGGCACCCGGGGGCGGCCCTGGTGGTGGCGGTCCCGGTCAAGGACACCGTCAAAATGGTGGATTCATCAGGGATCGTCAGGGAGACTCCGGCCCGGGACGGGTTGTGGATTGCCCAGACCCCCCAGATCTTCCGGCGCGATCTGCTGCTCCGGGCGTATGCCGAGGCGGAGCGGGATGGCTTTTCGGGCACCGACGACGCCTCCCTGGTGGAGCGCCTGGGAGTGCCGGTGGAGGTCTACCGGGGGAGCTATGACAACTTCAAGGTGACCACCCTTGAGGACTTGCGGATCGCCGAGGTGATCCTGGGGCAGGGCGCGGGGCATTCCGGGCGCCCCGCACCGGCGCCGGCAGCACTGATGGCCGGGGCTTCATCCCCTGTAACTGTACCGGAAATACCGGCTCCGAGCGTGCGGGTGGGGATCGGCTACGACGTGCATCACTTCGACTCCGGTCGCCCGCTATTCCTGGGCGGCGTGGAGATCCCCGGCAGCCCCGGCCTGGCCGGCCATTCAGATGCCGATGCGGCGTTGCACGCCCTGATGGACGCCTGCCTGGGCGCCGCCGGGCTGCGGGACATCGGGCACCATTTCCCTCCGGGCGACCCGCGCTGGTGCGATGCCTCCAGCCTCGCCCTGCTGGCCGACGTCAGGAGTATCCTGGCTGCAGCCGGGTATGCAGTCTGCCAGGTTGACCTGGTGATCGCCGCCGAGATGCCGTGCCTGTCGCCCTACATCGATGCCATGCAGCAGCGGATCTCAGTTGTGCTGGGGATACTGCCGGGCAGCGTGGGGGTCAAGGCGACTACCACCGAGGGGCTGGGCTTCGTCGGGCGCAGGGAGGGCATCGCTGCTTGGGCGGTGGCCACCGTTCAAAGAAGTGATGAGTGATGAGTGGAAAGTGATGAGTGATGAGTGGAAAGTGATGAGTGATGAGTGGAAAGTGATGAGTGGACTTATTGCTGTAGTATTTACTCATTACTCATTACTCATTACTCATCACTCATTACTTCGTTTGGATCTGGCGTTCCAACTCTTCCAGGTAGGCCAGGCGGTGCTTCAGGGACGGGTGAGTGGATGACAGTTCGGCGAGGAACCCCCCGAGCCCTTTCAGGGACGGGACGATCAGGAAGGCGTTGACAGCGTCGGCCTGCCCCAGCGCCGGCTGGAGGGCCAACTGGGTGTTGCTGATCTTGATCAGGGCGCTGCGCAGATTGGCCGGCGCTCCGGTCAGGTAGGCGGAGCCCCGGTCGGCGGCGTACTCCCGGTAGCGGGAGAGCGCCCTGATCAGGAAGAAGCTGACCACCCAGACCAGCAGCGACACCAGGTAGACCAGCACTATCCCTCCACCGTTGCGGTTCTCCCGGTCGCGCCCGTAGCCTCCCCCGAGACCACCGCCAAAGAAGAAGAGAGAGCGCATCAGGAATGAGGCCACCGTGGCGAAGAAGGTGGCCAGGGTCATCACGACCATGTCGTGGTTGCGCACGTGGCTCATTTCGTGGGCCAGCACCGCCTCGATCTCCTGCGGGTTGAGCCGGTCGAGCAGGCCCTGGGTCACCGCCACCACGGCGTGCCCGGGGCTCCTGCCGGTGGCAAAGGCATTGGGCGCCGGGCTGGGGACCACGGCCACCTTCGGTTTGGGCACCCCGGCCTGGGCCGCCAGGCGGTAGACCATGGCGTGCAACTCGGGCGCCTGCTCCGGGCTGATCACCTTGGCGCCGGTGGAGAGCAGTACCATCCGGTCGGAGAAATAGTATTGCATCAGCAACATCGCCCCGACGATGACGAGCATCCAGGTGAAGCTGACGCCGGCGTTGAAAAGCACGAGGGCGAATACCAGGTAGAGAGCGGCCAGCAAGAACATGGTCAGGAACATCCTGGCCGACAATTCAAAGTCCCCGGGGATCTGCCTCATTATTTCACCTTCTGTTTAGATATGTGAGGTCTGAGTTTATGGGTATTTTATGCTTCATGAGGATGCGTGTCAAACGTGACAGGTGCTTTCCGCCATAGTATGCAGGCGCATTAAGCCGCCTGCTGGCCTGACAGCGAGGAAAGTGGAGAGAGACGGGCTTAACTGGTGACGGAGCCGGTCGCAATGGCGGCAATCGCTGCGATGATGGCGACGATGATTACGATGATCATGATCAGCACGAACACGGCCGCCACGGTGATCAGCAGCACGGCAATGGACTGCCCGGTGTCGAGGCGCTGGCTCTCCCTGATCGCCAGTACGTCCAGCACCAGGATCCAGACCCACGCTACGAAGCCTGGTACGTAGCTGACGAAGATCCAGGCCCGGCCGAGCAATAGAGCCAGGGCCGTGAGCGGCGCGCTTACAAGCGAAGGGGTCTCGGCAAACCCCAGGCTGGCCAGCATGCCCGGCAGACTGCCCTGACCCTTGAACAGCCTGCTGAATCCGTAGTAGATGGCTCCGGCAATGAACCAGCTTAAAATGCTGCTAAGCAATATAAAAGGAAGAAAAAAAGCCGGGGAATAGAAAGTTGAGAGGAAGCGCGCAAGCGTGGGGTCAGATGATAAGTTAGAAGTTGCAGCCGGGTTCATCTTGAGGGAGACGACACTGACCGCTCCTCCGATCAGGGTGATCACCACGACCAGCAGCAGACTCTCTCTCCACAACCGCTTCTCGGCAACCTCGCGCAGAGTTCGCACCGGCTCATTGATAATGCCTACCAGGTATTCCCACATTCCACCAGGCCCTCCCCTAAAATTTCAGCGTGGTATAGGCGGGCGGCAACTGTTGCAGATCATTGCCCTGCAACAGCCTGGCCGCGGCCACGAAATCCTGCACGTTCCCCAGGGATGACAGTCCCCCCAGGCCTCTCAGCAGGTCTGTCAACCCCGGCCGGTGGTATTCCACCGCTTGTGGTGATGCAATCCCCGCCATCTTGCCGGCCAGGGCCACTGCTTCATGCAGCCCTCCCAATTCATCCACCAGCCCGAGTTGCTTTGCCTGGTCCCCTGTATAAACCCGCCCGTCTGCCAGTTTCCGGACCTGGTCAACCGGAAGGCCGCGGCCCTTGGCCACGACCTGCACGAACTGTGCGTAGGTATCGTCGATGATCCCCTGCATGATCTGCGCCTCTTCAGGGGTGATCGGGCGGCTTGGCGAGAGCATATCCTTGTGGGGGCCGCTCTTGAAGACCTGCTCCTTGTAGCCGATCTTACCGTAGAGGTCCTGGAGGTTGGGGACGGTGGAGATCACCCCGATGCTGCCGGTGAGGGTGGCGGGATCGGCGACGATCTTGTCTGCCGCCACTGCTACGTAGTAGCCGCCCGAGGCCGCCAGGTCGCCGCAGGAGACGACCACCTTCTTGCCGGACTCCTTCAGGCGCTGCACCTGATCGTTAAGCTCCTGTGAGGCCGCCGGACTGCCGCCGGGGGAGTCGATCCGCAGCACCACCGCCTTCAGCCCCGGGTCATCGGTGGCCCGCTCCAGGTCCTGCATGGTCTGATCGGCGCTGGAGCCGCCGGTGAGCGAGGACGAGCCGCCAAAACCGATCTCGCCGGTCAGGTAGATCACCGCCACCTCGTTGCTGCTGCTGCGCCCGGCCCCGACCGAACCCGCCTGCTGTGGCGTCCGGTAGCTGGCGACCACCACGGCGATCAGGGTGACGGCGATGGCCGCTATAAAGATGATCATTCCGGTATGCTTGGAATTCAAATAAAAACACCCCCCAAATCGGATGCCGGATGCCGGATGTCGGATGTCGGATGTCAGACTGTATCTGTGGTATATATTATGAGCAGGTCCAGGCGGCAAATACCAACTGAAATATTCCCAACTCAGAACGGCGCCATCCAAAACGGATATCAGATGCCAGAGGCCGGATGTCAGAATATTTCTAGCCTGGCACTAAGTAATTTCAGGTCAGTCCATGGGTAGAAAATCGCGCAGCAGCTTTTGGCGGGACATCCAGATGTACTTGAGGGTAAGATCCTGACGTCCCTGCCATAACCGGAAGATACCTGCCGGATGATAGATGACGAGCAAAAGCCCCTCTCCCAGGGTGTACAGCCAGCGCTGCACCCGGTTCCCAAACTCCCGATCCTCGAAGCCCAGGACTCGTGCGCCGTGGTACAGCATGGTGATGGAATAGAAGGCCTTGACCTCCGCCATGCCCGGTTCACGCGCCATCCATGCCGCCAGGCAGACCAGGTCCCGCATCAGCGCCTTCCTGGTGGCGATGGCTGCCTTGACCCGGCTGCTGTACTTGAGCTGCAGTTTCAGGGCGTCGGGGCTGGAAAGGTGTATCTCGCCCACCAGGTCGCCCGGCCTGACCGGGGCGCCATCATTTAGCTCCAGCGCAGGCCCGTGATAGAGGTGAGTGCTCAGGCGAAACAGTCCATCGGGCCGGATTTTCTGTATATGGTTCAGTTCACCGAAGAACCTCTCCCAGATATCCCAGACCGACAACAGTTGTTTGCGCCAGAATGACAATTCCATGAGGACACCTTCTTTGTCAGATGTCAGAAGCCGGGTGCCCGCTTGAGCGGGCGCGTCAGAGGCCGGAAAAAGACAAAAGCAATATCCGCAATAAAGAAGGGGAATCCAGTATCCGACTTCCGATTTGGCCAGGCGCTGAAGCTTCGCCGGGTATCCCGCAGGGGTGGGCTGCGGGTGCCCTCTTTGTGGGCGCGCATGTCTGTACTTGGGCAATAATACCCTAAAAAACGACAGCTTGTGACTCGTTTTCCAATCTTCCGTATTCGTTGCTCTGAGGCCAAACTCCTGCTTTTAACGGCGGTCAGCAAAACACCGGCCGAAAATTCCAGCCGGTGCTTTTGTACGCTCGGATGGCCGTTGGTCATGGGAAAAACTTGGTCATTGGGCATTGGAATACAACCACTGACCGATTTTTTGCCCATCCAACCATCAACCACTAAGCACTAACCACCATTACTGCCGTTCCTGGGGAGTTTTTTGCGACTGCCTCATGATGTCCAGGAACGGGGCGATCAGATCGAGCGGCAGTGGGAAGACGATGGTGCTGGACTGGTCGGAGGCAATCTCCGTCAGGGTCTGCAGGTAGCGCAACTGCATCGTTCCCGGTTGCGAAGAGATTATCTGCGCTGCCTCGGCCAGTTTCGCCGACGCCTGGAATTCCCCTTGGGCGTGGATCAGCTTCGCCCGCCGCTCCCGCTCCGCCTCGGCCTGGGCGGCCATGGACCGCTGCATGGCGGGCGGCATTTCGGCGTCTTTCATTTCCACCAGGCTGACCTTGATCCCCCAGGGTTCGGTGCCCTCATCGATGATCTGCTGCAGCCGGTGGTTGATATCGTCCCGCCTGGCGATCAGTTCGTCCAGCTCGAACTGGCCGAGCACGCTGCGTAGCGTGGTCTGGGACAACTGGGAGGTGGCCCTGATGTGGTCTAACACCCTGATCACCGCGTCCACCGGGTTGACCACCCGGAAGTAGACCACGGCGTTGACCTTGACAGTCACGTTGTCCTTGGTGATGATCTCCTGCGTGGGAATGTCCATGGTGATCACTCGCAGGTCGATCTTCTGCATCCGCTCGATGCCCGGGATCAGGATGATCAGACCGGGCCCACGGGCGCCTACGCAGCGCCCCAGGCGGAAGACGACGCCCCGTTCGTATTCCTGAACGATTCTGATGGCAGCGGCCAGTAAGATCAGGATAATGACCACGATCGGAAACCATAGCATAAAGTTCCCCATTGAAGAGCTGAATATTGGGAAGTGGGAAGTGGGAAGTGGGAATAGAGGGTATTGGCTTAGCCAATACTAACAAAAGATCTCACCTCCTCCGCATCCGGGCTTACGCCCGGCCTGAACGCCGGCTCAAGGCTCCGCCTTGGGAAAGCCCGCCGGCACACCGGGAATGCGGAGCACAGGTCACCTCACGCATCTCACATCACAACGGGCAGCCTTCGCGGGATTCACCCCTTTCTGTTACCGTTTTGCTTATTATATCCAGGATCAGTATTGCCAATCATTTTAGATGTCAGAAGCAATGTTGGTTCTGTCCACCGGACCGTATGACATTGGGGACGGTTGTTTGATTCAATTGATGACAACTATGTATGACAACGAGAACCGTCGCCTTGGCAATGTTTTTATGAGTGTCTTAGCGGTCAGAAGACCGTCTTTCCGCATCCGATATCTGTTTGAAAGCAACATCACCTCTGGCGCACCCTCAACCTCAGCCCATCGACTCCGGTAATCACCACCTCTTTTCCCCCGGAGATGTTGCCTGATTCGGAGACTGCCTTCCACAACTCACCAGATACAAAAACCGTACCGTCAGGGTGGAGTTCCGTTCTGGTGACTGCTGTCTGGCCCAGCAGGCCCTCCTTGCCGGTCATGACCGCCTGCAGCTGTCCCCGCACTACCAGGGTGACCAGCAGCGCTAGCAACAGGGCGAAGACGAGAGCGGTGACGGCGATCAGCCAGGCGCTCACCCTGGGCCCATAGGGCTGGTTGCTGAACAGCAGCAGTGAGCCGATAACCAGGGAGATCACGCCCCCGGCCCCCAGAGCCCCGTGAGTGAAAGTAAAGGCCTCGGCGACGAAAAAGCCGAACGCCAGGATGATCAGCATGATGCCTCCCCAGTAGGCGTTCAGCGTCCCCAGAGCATAGAGCCCCAACAGCATGCCGATGCCGCCGGCAACCCCGGGCAGGATGAGGCCCGGGTGGTAGATCTCCACCATCAGGCCGGCCATGCCGATGATCAGCAGGAGGTAGGCCAGGTTGGGGTCGCTGAGAACCAGCAGGAGTTTTTCCGGGCCGCTCATGGGCAGGTTGACCACCGGGGCGCCCAGCGTCTGCAACTGAACCTGGGCACCGCTGCTCAGGGTCACCGTCCGGCCCTGCAACTGGCTGAACAGATCGGGCAGGTCCTTGGCTCGCAAGTCGATCAGGTGCTGTTCCAGGGCCTCTGTGTCCGAGAAGGATCTGCTCTCCCGCACTGTCTGTTCCGCCGCCACCGGGTTGCGCCCGTGGGCCTCGGCCAGGGAGCGCACCCAGGCTGAGGCGTCCTCGGTGATCTTCTCGTAGGGAATGTTCTGAGCAGTGTCCGTAGGGCTCTGTCCCGACTGGTTCAGAATCGGATTGCCCTCAATGACCGGGTGGGCAGCCCCGATCCGGCTGCCCGGGGCCATGGCCGCCACGTGGGCGGACAGTGTGATGAAGGTGCCGGCAGAGCCGGCCCAGCCTCCCGCCGGGAACACAAACACTACCACCGGCACCCGGGCGTTGGAGATGGCGGTGACTATATCCTGGGTCGCGTTATAATCCCCGCCGGGTGTGTCCAGCATGATTATCAGGGCATTGGCCCGGTTCTCCTCAGCGACCCCGATCACCCGGGCGCAGTACCGGGCACTGATGGGGGCTATCTGTCCGGTCAGGTTGGCCACGTAGACCGGGGCCGCCTGTGCCGTTGTTGCTGCAGACAGCGTTCCAGCCACGGCTGGGTCTGGTGCGGGGAAGATCCATGGGCAAACGAGAATGGCGGCCAACAGGACGGCCACGAGGAAAAACGCCTGGCGGGCGCCAGGTCTGCTGTGGCGGTTGTGTTCCGCACCCTTGTTACCTGTGCGCCGCATTCCCGGTGTGTCGGCGGAGAAATGCTTTCTGATCATGCCCATGTCCTCCGCTCCCATGTTTTGCTGGGACTCAATACAGTTCGCGCCGGGCTCGAACCCTGTGCGCCGCATTCCCGGTGTGCAGGCGGGCGGGTAAATAAATACCCGCCGGGCTACGGCGGGTCACTCTGCCGAACGGGAAGGCTGCTAACTGGTCTTAGCCGGGGCTTCCTTCTGCTCAGAAGCCTGTGCGACCTGGTCCTGAGCCGGCTTGGTTTTCTCCTTCAGGTCATCCATGGTCACGCCGCTCGAGGCCTGCCGGAACTCTTTGATGGTTTTCCCCATGGCTTTCCCGATATCAGGCAGCTTGCCGGGCCCGAAAATGATCAGAACAATGGCGAGAATGATAATCAGGTGCCATGGCTCCAAGGCGCCCATGATGTTACCTCCTCTGTTGGCGTTCTTGCCGTAATTATATCACATATTGTCCACGTCAACCAGAAAAAATTTAGAGATATGGGGGAGCCTGAGGGGGCTATAATCCCCCTGTTTTCAAACAGGGGATACATGGACCCCCTCAGTTTTCCCTTGAAGAACACCTGTGTCTATGCTATGATTATCATAT
>JBEKFU010000025.1:0-22598 GCA_050013155.1 Thermacetogeniaceae bacterium
TGTCCGCACCGGAGCGTCTTTTATGTGCTGCACAAGCTGAAGGCGATTGTCACCGGAGATATCGGCTGCTATACCCTGGGGGCGATGCCGCCCTTTGAGGCGATGGATGCCTGCCTGTGCATGGGGGCGAGCATCGGGGCCAGCCTGGGGATGGAGAAGGCGAGGGGCGGCGATTTTGCCCGCCGCACGGTGGCGGTGATCGGCGATTCCACTTTTGTGCATTCCGGCATCACCGGACTGATCGATCATATCTATAATAAAAGCACCGGCACTGTGATCATCCTGGACAACCGCACCACTGCCATGACCGGCCACCAGGACCACCCGGCGACAGGCCTCACCCTCGGCAAGCAGGAGGCGGCCAAAATCGACCTCGCAGCCCTGGTGCGGGCGCTGGGGGTCGAGCACGTGCGCACCGTAGACCCTTACGATCTCCGGAGCCTGGAGCAGGCCGTCCGGGAGGAGATGGGCCGGGAAGAGGTGTCGGTGATCATCGCCAGCCGTGCCTGCGCCCTGATCAGCGGGGAGATGTCCTTAAAAGAGATGACGCATACGGATCGATGCACCGGCTGCAAGAAGTGCCTGCGGCTGGGGTGCCCGGCCCTCTACCTGGCAGGAGATCGGGTGCGCAGGGACGAAGATCTGTGCAGAGGTTGTTCGGTCTGCGAGCAGGTCTGTCCGCAGGGAAAGGGGGCGGCAGAAGATGACGAGTGAGCCCACCAGCGTCATTATCGCCGGCGTGGGCGGGCAGGGGATCATCCTGGCCTCCCGCATCCTTTCGATGGCCGCCCTTAAATCCGGCCACCAGGTTAAGGTAGCTGAAACCCACGGCATGGCCCAGCGGGGTGGTTCCGTGATCACCCACCTGAGGTACGGCAGCACTGTGTACTCACCGCTGATCAGCGCCGGGCAAGCCGATTACCTGATCGGCTTTGAAAAGCTGGAGGCTGTGCGTTGCCTGCCCTTTATCAAGGAGGACGGCCTGCTGATCATCAATGACCAGGAGATCCCGCCACTGCCGGTCCTGTTGGGGAAACTTCCCTATCCCGAGCTTACCGGGGATAGTCTCCGGGGAAGCGCCCCCCGCCTGCAGTTCGTGCCAGCCCGTGCATGCGCCCAGCAACTGGGTGATTCCCGGGCGGTGAACATGGTCCTGCTTGGATGCCTGGCACGGTATCTGCAGATAGCGAGAGAATGCTGGCAGATGGCCATTGACGAGTGCGTGCGCCCTCAATATCAAGAGCTTGACAGGCAGGCGTTTTTAGCCGGTCTGAATTTTGTGGTGGGTGGTTAGTGGTTGCTGGCTGGAGGAACGAAATGACTGCCTTTTGTGAGTACCGGGGTATTTAAACAGCAAAAAACCAACATGCAAATACCAAAAGGGGGTACCCACCGGAGGTGGGTCTGCCAACGACTAACGGCCATCGAGGAGGATAAAGATGAGCAAGATAGATGATCTGGCAAGAAAGACGGTCTTTTCCATCAGCCCCTATGTTCCAGGCAAACCGATCGAAGAGGTGCAGCGGGAGTATGGCATCAGTGATGTGATCAAGCTGGCCTCGAATGAGAACCCCCTGGGGCCCTCGCCGATGGCCTTGGAGGCCTTGAGAAGCGGCATATCCAACGTGAACTATTATCCGGACGGCAACTGTTTCTATTTGAAGAGGGACCTGGCGGCCAGCCTCGGTTGCCGGGCTGACCAGTTGATCATCGGCAACGGTTCTGATGAGCTTCTGAAACTGATCGCCGAGACTTTTCTGGACCCGGGCGACGAGATCATCTTTGCCCAGCCCACTTTCTCGGAGTATGAGTTCGTCAGCAGGGTGATGGATGCAGTACCGGTGGCCGTGCCGGTTGACAGCAGTTTTGCCCACGACTTGCGGGCGATGGCCGGGAGGATCGGCGAGCGGACGAAGATCGTTTTCATCTGCAACCCCAATAACCCCACCGGCAACATTATCGCCGGGGATGACCTGGAGGTTTTTCTGAATGCCGTCCCGGAGCACGTGATCGTGGTCGTCGACGAGGCCTACAGGGAATATGTGACGGATCCGGCCTACCCGGACTCGCTGGTATATGTGAGAGAGGGGAGAAGGCTGATCTCCCTGAGGACTTTTGCCAAGATCTATGGGTTGGCCGGACTGAGGATCGGCTACGGGATCTCCAGCCCGGAGATCATCTCCCTGATCAACCGGGTCAAGGAGCCTTTCAATGTCAATTACCTGGCCCAGATCGCCGCCAGGGCCGCTTTGCAGGACGTGGAGCACTTGCGCCGGAGCAGGGAACTGGTGGCCTCCGGAAAGAGATTCCTGTACGAAGCCTTTGACAGGCTCGGATTGAAATATGTTCCCACCCAGGCCAATTTCATCTTCGTCGACATCGGGGTTGATTCGCGGTCAGCGTTCCTGTCGCTGATCATGGAGAGGATTATTATCAGAACCGGCGACATATTTGGTTATCCGAACTTCATCAGGGTTACTATCGGGACCCCGGAACAGAACCTGCTTTTTGTCCAAGCGTTGCAGAAGGTCTTAGGATTAGCCTGAAAAAAGAGGGGGAGTTGTTTTGGAAGTACGCTGCTCCCTATGCGGTAGGAGAGAGGCAATTTCGGACGTTCACAAGGATTACGAGAAGATCACGAAAAATCCCAAGGCGATTTATATCTGCGATTTCTGTCTGTCCAAGGTGCAGTATGAGGCCAGCGAATACAGCAAACCGAAGAAGCCGATCGGCTAGGCCCGGCACGGGGCGATGTTATGAAGCAATGATCGGTTAAGGATGCATGATTGGCCTGATGCTACCTTTGTCGAACTAAATTGAGTGTTGAACGCAGCAAAATATTCAGGGGGGAATTCCCCTGATTTTGTTTATAAAAAAAATGCCTTAATTAAAATATCGACACTATATACCAATATTACCGAAGGATACCAGATAAATACTGGCGAATGCATACCCCAAACGTGATCAAAAAAGGGGGTTGTGCTTTCGTGAGCAAGGTAAAACCGGAACGGAAAGCCGTGGACGACTTCGACTCTGATTTAGTCAAGAGCGTGGATGTGGAGCCATTTTGGGAATTTCCCGATGAACATGGTCTGGGGCCGGAGGAGTCCAAGAAGGTCAAGCAGTTGAAAGACAGGCTGAGCAAGCTGGATGATGAGAGCGCGGAGAAGAACAGGCTGATCAACAACCAGCGCAAACAACTGGACGACACGCTGCGGGCATTGGAGGAAAAGGAAAGGAAAACGCATGAACTGGAGATCTTGAATAAAACTATGGAGGCGAACCTCCACCAGTTAGAGGGCGAGAGGAGACAGTACCTCGGTAGAATCGAGGAATACGGCAAGGAGACGGCCGGGCTCAATGACCGCCTGACCCAAAACGAGGAGGATCTGCGGAACCTTACCAGCCAGTTGAAATCCAGAACCCAGGAGAATATTCTGCTCAATAAGGAAAACAAGGATCTGCAGCGCAGCAGCAATCAGTTGCGTGAGACTATCGCCTTGTTGGAGGAGAAGGTCAAGGGGCTGGAAAGAGAACTGACCAAGGCGGGGCCGGAGCGCATGGAGCTGGAAAAGAAGTACAGCCGCTCCCTGGAAAGCCTGCGTACCGAGGTTAGAGCCAAGCACCAGGAGATTGTCCGGTTGAGCAAGGAGACGGGCGATCTGAAGAAGGCCCACCAGGATCTCCAGCGCGTCAATGAGAACCTGGAACTGGAACTGGATATGCTGAACACAACCAACGTCTCACTCCAGAAGAAGACAGAGAGGCTCACCCTGCAGAACAGCGTGCTGGAGAAGAAGTTGTCCAACAGACTGGTCCGGTTCGCCCTGGCCTTGTGCTCCCTGTTTGGTTGGAATCCCGAGCGAAAGACGAGAAGCCTGAGTTATTAGGTGGCAAAAAAATGGTGCGCCCGGCAGGAATCGAACCTGCGCATCTGGCTCCGGAGGCCAGCGCTCTATCCCCTGAGCTACGGGCGCGTTAATATCATTTATTTTAATCCTGACCGGGGCAATTGTCAAACCACCACAATCTCGTACGGCACGCATAACAGGCTGGCCACCGCCAACGCCCCATCCATCTGCAGATCTTGCAGGTTGCCGGCTCCCTATGAGAGAATAAGGGAAGCGAAAATATGGAGGGGTGCTTGATGGGGACAACGCCAAAGAATAGGTTTGCGAACCAGAGCTATATGAACTGGGACGTCACCCTGGAGATCGCCCGGGGCAAGCTTGGCGACAGTGAACCGCTGGATATTGCCCAGAGGGCGGCTGTGCGGTATGATGCTGCGGCAGGGGAGTTTGTTATTCCTTACTTGAATCAGGAACACCGCGTCCGGTATCCTTCGGGTGAAGTCTACCTGCCCCGGGGCGGGGAGGTGCCGATAGTGAACAAGATCCTGATCCTCCATTACCTGGAGCATGCCGAAGGAGTCCCGCTGCATCACAAATGGATATCCTTCAAAGAAATCCCGGGCGGGCAGATCTATATCAACCCCTTTTATAACCGGGCGATCCGTCCGCTGATCAAGCTGTTTGGCCGTGACCCGCAGGGCCTGATCACGGCCGGGCTTGCTTTAGGCGGGAAAAAGGAGAACCTGGGTGATGCCTGCGTGGCGGTACCGGTCTTTCCGATGGTTCCGGTGGCCTATGTGATCTGGGAGGGTGACGAGGAGTTCGATCCCTCCGGAAACATCTTGTTCGACGAGTCGGCGCCGCACTATCTGCCGCTCGAGGATTATGCCGTGATCGCTGGGTCGGCAGTGTTTGAACTCAGGAAACAGTTGGATCAGCCTGCTTATCAACAGAGTTCTTAGCTTCAGGGGGAGACGGGGACAGGCCACCTTTCGGTAATTCCTGAATATAATAAGAATCAAGAACAGTTTAGCCGCGATGACTACCCGCTCTAATACCCCCGCTTATGAAGCGGTGGGCGCCCGTATCCGGGCTAACGCCCGGCCTGAACGCCGGCTCAAGGCTCCGCCTTGGCTGAAAGCCCGCCAGCACACCGGGAAAACGGGCACGCAGGTAAGAGCGGCTACGTCCCTGGATTAACGAGTTCTAAGCTTCAGCGGGGGGAAGGCAATCCCCCACTGAAGCCAAGAACTTGTTGAAGGAGAGGTGACTGCAATGAGAGTCTACTTTTTCCGGTTGCCGGTCTTTTTGTGTGAACTGTTGAAAAGGGTTATCAAGTAGGAGGCAGCCGCGACTGCCTTTTTTTATTCTGCAAAAGCGATGCCGAAGATGCCTCCCGCCGCAGCGGCGATCAGGGAGTAAAGACCTTTGAGAACGAAGGCGAGCCTGGTGAAAGCTGCAGGAGCTAAGATGAGGATGATGATTGCGACCACCAGGTAGTAGCAAAACCCTGTTTCCACGCCATACTGTATTCCTTTACGGCCTGCCTTTCTGGCGCCTGCGAAACCGCCGAAGAAAGCCCCGGCTAGATACAGGACGCTGACCGCCGATTGGAGATATGCTTCGGAGAGAGACGTTGCAAAGAAGATCAGAGAGATCAAGAGGGTACCCGCCAAGCAGACGGCCAGAGCGACAACCGTGCCCTGGGACACCGGATGCCTGGCCAGCTTTGCTAATGTGTTTTTCTCGACAGCCATCAACATCACCCCTTTTCAGGAAAGCTTGTCATCCTTAACCTATTAGGCGAGGAGGATGAATATTCCTATTCCTCCGGCGCTTTTAAAGGATTATAATGAATCAATGCAGGACGATGGTATCCCGGATGGGGGGTTTAACCGTTGCACGCTCCCAACTTTAATTCTTTGTGCGAAAGGTTGCAGCAAAAAGCCTACAAAATAACCCCGCAGCGCCAGATCATTTTAAAGGCGCTGCTGGATAATTACCAGCATCACTTGAGCGCGGATGAGGTGCACGCCATCGTCAAGGAACAGCATCCGGAGATCGGATTGGCAACCGTGTACCGAACCTTGGAGATATGCGCCAACATGGAGATACTGCACCAGATCGAATTCGGAGACGGCTGCACCAGGTACGAATTTGCAAAGGGGGAAGTCCACCGCCACCACCACCTGATCTGTATCAAATGCGGCAAGGTGACCGAATTCGACGACGATCTGCTGGAAACCCTGGAGGCGTGGGTTTCTAAAAAGACCGGCTTCAAGATCGCCGACCATCAGTTGAAGCTGTACGGATACTGTGAAGAATGTCAACGCCTGGGATAAATGATCAGCAAAAACAATGAATTTTACATAACAACCCTGCTTTTGCGGCAGGGTTATTTTGTTGGGATAAGATCCGCCAACATCATGCAGGAAGGGCGAATCAGGCAAGAATAAGATGGTAAATATTAGCAGGATATTTGCCCGTCCTTAAAGAATTGGTTGGTTACATTTTATCCGGGGGTGATTTGATGAGCATCAGGTTGTACAAAAGCACTTTGGGGGGGTGTATGGCTGGTATTTGGCGCCAAATTACAGGGTGCAAACCCGGGAAGACTGCCCGACGGGAGCGCCGGATTGATTTCCAGGGGCTTTACTGGGTGAAAAGTCTCGATGCCGATCAGGAATGCGACTCCGGTTCGAGTTTGGACGGCGGGATGGGAGACGATGCAGGCTCCGCCGATTACTGGTATGTGAGAGGGGAGGCCCTGGTGCGGGATGAGCGCCTGGCAGAGGCCGATGATTGCTTTGGCAGAGCCCTGAAGCAGGACCCGCACGATGCCTGCGCTCTGACTTATAGAGGGTACTGCCTGTATAGGCTGGGATCTTACGAGGCAGCCTGCGCCTGCCTGGGGAAGGCTGTCCAACTGGAACCGCGTCAACCGGAGATAGGCATCATCAAGGCGCTGTGCCTGTGCCATCTGCACCAGTTCGAGGAATCCCTGCAGCACTTTAACAGGGCGCTGAGGTGCGGTCTGGAAACACCTGTTATCTGGAACAACAAAGGATTCTGCCTGGCCAGGCTCGGACGCCACCGCGAGGCCTCGGCGGCCTTTAAGAATGCCCTATCGAAGTGCGGCGCAGATTCGCTGGAGATACTCTGCAACGCTGCTTCGGTGTTGGTGGAGTTGGGCGCCGGCAAACAGGCCCTGGATTATTTTGACCAGGCGCTCAAGGTCAATGCGGAGGATCATGTTTTACTCAACAATGTGGCCTTTTGCCTGGAGAGGCTGGGACGTTGCGATCAGGCCCTCAAATGCTATGAGAAAGCCCTGTCGCTGGATCGGGGCAACCCTACCTACCTCTACAATCAGGGCCTCTGCTTGTTAAAGCTGCAGCGTTGGGATCGGGCGTGTGAATGCCTCAAGGAGGTTGTCAGGCGCGATCCCGGCAACGGGATAGCCTGGTGTGGTCTGGCTGCCGCCACCCTGGCCGGGGGAAACGCCGATGAAGCGCTGGACTTCTACAATAGAGCGCTTGCCCCAATTTAGTGGTCGCGCCCGCGCCCAGAGGCGGTGCCGCTGGGCGGGCGCGTGGGTGGTTGGTGTCCCTCGCTCTTTCTTTGGTAGTGGTTGGTGGTCTTAATTATGGCTTTATTTTTTTTGGAACAAGTGTTAAACTCTTATCTGGGCCAGTCCTCATAAGGGAGAGCTATGGAGGGATTATACGGTGCAGCGTAATCGGCCAAATGGCGATATGGATCGCGAAAAGATAATCCGTGGGGTGCGCTTACTTTTAGAAGGAATCGGCGAGGATCCGGATCGTGAGGGTTTGAAGAACACCCCGGAGCGGGTGGCCCGTATGTATGAGGAGATATTCTGCGGGCTGATGTACGATCCGAAAGAGGAGCTAAACGTAACCTTCACCGAGAACCATGACGAAATGGTGCTGGTGAAGGATATACCGCTATACTCAACCTGCGAGCATCATTTATTGCCTTTTTATGGTGTCGCCCACGTTGCCTATATCCCGCGTCAGGGAAAGATCACGGGCTTGAGCAAGCTGGCCCGGGTGGTTGAGGGATTTGCCAAGAGGCCACAACTCCAGGAACGGATGACCTCGCAGATCGCCGATACGATCATGGAGGCGCTTAACCCGCTTGGCGTCATCGTGGTAGTGGAGGCGGAGCATATGTGCATAACCATGCGCGGGGTCAAGAAACCCGGCTCCAAGACCCTGACTTCGGCGGTACGCGGTGTCTTCAAGTCCAACGAGGCCACCAGGGCTGAGGCGTTCTCACTGATCAGGGGAAAACGGGATTGAGGATTGCCGAACTGGTGGAAAGTAAAGCGCCTTTCCAGGCGCTTTTTTCATGGTGCTTATATAACTTTGCTCTCTCCGATGTTAGTTCGAAGTTCGATTTGGGGAAATTGCTATTGCTCCGTAAGCTCTGCAATTAGAATCGCACTTTTCTTCGAAATTCGATATTCGAAGCTTGATGTTCGATATTAGATTTTCTTCGAACCTCCTCCTCCGCATCCGGGCTGCGCCCGGCCTGAACGCCGGCTCAAGGCTCCGCCTTGGCTGAAAGCCCGCCGGCACACCGGGAATGCGGAGCACAGGGAACCTCGAGAAGCGGGTGAACGATTGAAGCTCCTGTTGACCAATGATGACAGCATTTACGCGGCAGGTCTTGCCGAACTGTGGTCTGCGCTGAAAGATAGCGCTGAAATCACCGTGGTGGCGCCGGACCGGGAAAGAAGCGCCACCGGCCACGGTATTACCGTTGACAGACCACTGCGGGCAGAGCATCTGCCCATGTTTGACGGCCGGGCCTGGGCGGTAGACGGCACTCCGGCTGACTGTGTCAAGCTGGCGGTGAACTGTTTGATGGAAGAGAGGCCGGACCTGGTCGTTGCCGGTATCAACCGGGGGCCCAACCTGGCGATCGATGTTCTCTATTCCGGCACCGTATCCGGCGCCCTCGAGGGGATCATCCTGGGTATCCCGGCCCTGGCAGTATCGGTAGCCGAATACGAGCGCCCCGACTACAGGTACGCCGCCCTTTTTACCAAGATGTTGATCCCCAAGGTACTGCACTCCAGTATCTGTAAAGACACGCTGCTCAATGTCAATGTTCCCTCCCTGCCGGCCAGTGAGATTGAGGGCGTGAAGGTCACCAGGCTGGGATCGAGGATGTATCAGAACTCTTTCGAGGTCAGGACCGATCCCCGAGGGCGCAAATACTACTGGTTGGTCGGGGATATCGTGGACGTTGGAAACGAGGCGGATACCGATGTGGCGGCAATCGGGAAAAAAATGATTTCCATCACACCCATCCACGTAGACCTCACCAACTACCGCGCCCTGGACCTGCTGAAGGGCATGATACTCGACCTCAAGGGAGAACAATAGATGTTTATCTTTGAAATCCTGGTCTTGACCCTGATTTTCTACCTGATCTTGAACTTTTCCAAACTGCGCAGAGGGATTTTTTCAGGGCGCGACCTGGTCTTTCCATTTTCTTTGGGCTTTGCCATTACTATCGTCGACAGTTTTATCAAGACAGCCTTCATCGTCGCCTTTTTTGCTTTTATCGTGATATTTGCAGTCTGCTTCGGGGTCTTGTACTTCATTACCGCTCCCAGAAAGTAATTGCGGGTAAGGGGGTTGACAGTCATGCAGGTCGAGTTGCGGGAGTTGCGCCAGGGTTTTGAAAACGCCGGGTTTGTCATCAACGAAGATGACCTGAACGTCATCTACCTGTCCTTGAGGCTGGAGAAGCCGCTGCTGGTCAGCGGTCCGCCCGGGGTGGGGAAGACCGACCTAGCCAAGGTATTGAGCAGGATCTTCGACGCCAGGTTGATCCGGCTGCAGTGCCACGAGGGCCTGGACGAGAGCAAGGCCCTCTATGACTGGAACTTTCAGCGCCAACTGGTAAAAATCCACTTGGCCGCCCGTAGCGAATCAGTCCGGGAGGATGACCTGTTCACCCTGCCCAATATCCTGCAGCGACCGCTGTTGCAGGCAATAACCGCAACGGAGCCGGTGGTGCTCCTGATCGACGAGATTGACCGGTCGGACCCGGATTTTGAGGCATTCCTGCTGGAGGTGTTGTCCGACTTTCAGGTCTCTGTACCGGAGATCGGCACCATCAAGGCTGTGCGGAAGCCGATAGTGATCATCACCAACAATGGGGAAAGGGAACTCTCCGAAGCCCTGCGCAGGCGCTGCGTTTTTTTATTCCTGAATTTTCCCACCATCGAGCAGGAGGCCACGATCATCAGGATCAAAAACCCAGGTGTTTTGGATAACCTGCGGGAGGAGATAGCGCTGGCGGTGGCCAGGACCCGGGATGCCGGGTATCACCCGGCGCCGGGGGCCGAAACGGGCATGGATTGGGCGCGCGCCCTGTTTTTACTGGACGCAGACCGCTACCAGAAAAATTACGTGGACAAGACCCTGGACAAACTGGCCGAAAACAAGGAAAACCTGTTGTCTTTCCAGGAACTATTGCGAAATAACAGCGGTACGGCGGCGGTAAAGCAGGAAAAAGGGCCGGAATGACGAAGTCTTTTCGCTGGAGGGGGATGATGGGTGTAATGGACCCGATTGAAGGCGAGGAGGAGTTGATCCACGCTGCGGTCGAGGCTGTACTGCAAAGCTGTGGCACCAGGCGCGAGAGCCTGATCCCGGTCCTCCAGGGTGTGCAGGACCGGTTGGGCTATCTTCCCAGGCCGGCCATGGAGCGGATCGCCGAGGCCATGCAGTTGCCCAAGGTAGAAGTGTTCGGGGTGGGCACCTTCTATAACCAGTTTCGCCTTAACCCGCCCGGCAAGCATCGGGTCAAGGTCTGCATGGGCACAGCCTGCCACATGATGGGGGGGCACATCATCCTGGAATCCTTTGAACGGCGCCTGTCCATTCACGAAGGGGAGACGACGCCGGACCGGGAGTACAGCCTGGAGCGGGTGGCCTGTGTCGGTTGCTGCGCCCTGGCGCCCGTGGTGGTCGTCGACGAGAAGGTGGAGGCCAGGGTGTCGCCGATCCGGGTGGATGGCATACTGTTGACCTTCGAAATAGAAAATAAGGAACAGGAAGCGGAACAACAGCGGGAAGCAGGGCAGCAGGAGACAGGGCAGCAGGAAACAGGGCAAGAACGGGAAGAGGGGCGACAGCAGTGAGCGATGAAAATGCGGTTGAACAGGCATACCGGTTGTTGCAGTCGGAGGCCCGGCAAAAAAATGAGGCCATCGGACAGAAGCCGGTGATCCTGCTGGGCACGGCCACCTGTGGCAGGGCGGCAGGGTCGCTCGCCGTGCTGGCCGCATTTCAGGAGGAGATTGACAAGCACCACCTGGACGTTGTTTTGACAGAAACCGGCTGCATGGGGCATTGCTATGCCGAACCGCTGGCCGTAATCTTCAAGCCCGGCTATCCGCCGCTCTGTTACGGTTCGGTCGATGAAGGCAAGGCACGCCGCCTGGTAAGCGATTACCTGGTCAGCGACGACCCCTGCTACGAGTTCGCCATGGCGGCGCTGGAGCCAAATGACGTCTTTCCGACCTTTGCGGATTATCCCCGGGGAATTTACGAACACAAGATCATCCTGGCTGATTGCGGCCTGATCGATCCCGGGAACATCGACCATTATCTGGCGAGAGACGGATACAGCGGCCTGGCCAAAGCCCTGGCGACCGAGCCGGACCTGGTGATCGCCGAGATCAAGGAATCGAAGCTGCGGGGGCGCGGGGGCGCCGGCTTTCCTACGGGAGTCAAATGGGAGACCTGCAAGAACGCCCCTGGAACACCTAAATATATGATCTGCAATGCCGACGAGGGCGACCCCGGCGCCTTCATGGACCGGGCGCTGCTGGAATCGAACCCGCACCAGTTGCTGGAGGGGTTGACCATAGCCGCCTATGCGGTGGGGGCGGAACAGGCCTACATCTATGTCCGGGCGGAATACCCCCTGGCCGTGAAACGGCTCAGGACCGCCCTGGAGCAGTCCCAGGGGCGGGGGTTGCTGGGCCGGGACATCCTGGGAAGCGGGTTCAACCTGGAGATCAAACTGTTTCAGGGTTCGGGCGCCTTTGTGTGCGGGGAGGAGACTGCCCTGATCACCTCGATCCAGGGCCGGGCCGGCATTCCCAACCACCGGCCGCCTTTCCCGGCCACTTCGGGACTGCACGGCAGGCCCACCCTGATCAACAATGTCAAGACCCTGTCCTACGTGCCGCACATCATCCGGAACGGGGCGTCCTGGTTCAGGAGCATCGGAACTCCCAATAGCCCCGGCACCGCAGTGTTTGCCCTAGCCGGCAAGGTTGTCAGCACCGGTCTGGCCGAGGTGCCGATGGGTACCACCCTGCGCAACCTGGTCTACGATGTGGGTAACGGGATCAAGGATGAGAAAAAGTTCAAGGCGGTGCAGATCGGTGGCCCCTCCGGGGGTTGTCTGCCCGAGTCCTCCCTGGACCTGCCGATCGACTTCGATTCGCTGCAGCAGGCAGGGGCGATGATGGGCTCCGGCGGCATGGTCGTGCTGAACGAGGACGACTGTATGGTGGAGATCGCCCGCTTCTTCCTGGACTTCACCCAGAAGGAGTCCTGCGGCAAGTGCACCTTCTGCCGCTTGGGTACGAAGCAGATGCTGAATATCCTGGCGGAGATCACCAGGGGGCAGGGCAAGGAGGAGGATATCGACCTGCTCCAGGAACTGGCCGAGGACGTCAAGCTGGGCTCGCTATGCGGTCTGGGGAAGACGGCTCCCAACCCGGTTCTGACCACCATCCGCTATTTCCGGCCTGAATACGAGGCTCATATCCGGGAGGGGCGCTGTCCGGCCCTGATGTGCAAGGACCTGATCAGCTACCGGATCGTTCCTGAAATGTGCAGCAAGCTCTGCAATGTCTGTATCGGGAGTTGCCCGGTGGAGGCGATCTATACCCGTCCGGACATGCTGAAAGGAATCTACCCGGACAAGTGTGTCAAGTGCAACAGTTGCATGGTCGCCTGTCCGCCGCAGTATAAGGCGGTGGTGAAGCTGTCGCCGCCGGTTGTCGAAGAAGTTGTTGCAGAAGCTACTGAAGGAGGGGGGAGCGAAGTTGAGCAGGGAAGTGGCGCTGACCATTGACGACCGGCAGGTAAAGGCCGCCGAGGGCGAGAGGCTGTTGTGGGCCGCCCTCGACAACGGGATCTACATTCCCCATCTGTGCGATCTGCGTGAGGCGGAGCGCACCGTCGCCAGTTGCCGGTTGTGTTTCGTGGATGTGGAATGCCTGAAGGGCCCGGTCACCTCCTGCACCCTTGCGGTGAGCGAGGGGATGGTCGTCAAGACTCGCAGCCCCAGGGTCGACCGCCTGGTGAGAACGGGATTCGAGCTGCTGCTGTCCAATCATCGACTGCACTGTGCCAAATGCGCCAAGAACAAACGGTGTGAATTGCAAAAGATTGCCAGGGAGCGCGGCCTGAAGCTGAAGCTCACCCGACTGCGGTCACTGCTGCAGGATGTGCCAATCGATGAAAGCGCGGGGGCTTTCAGTTACGATGCCGGCAAGTGCGTTCTCTGCGGGCGCTGCATCTGGGCTGATCAGGAGCAGGTCGGGGTCGGGGCGATCGGATTTATCAGGAGGGGGATTGCCAGGAAGGTGGCCACCTTTGAGGACGGCTGCCTGGCCGATTCCATCTGCACCCAGTGCGAGGCCTGTGTGAAGGTCTGTCCGGTGGGGGCATTCTATTTGAAAGAGGATGAACTCCGGCTATACGAACACAAAAAGAAGTGCTGAACAGAATAGGTATGCACTGGTCGATTCCTTGCTTTTGGATTGAGGGATCGACTTTGGTGTAGTTGTGCCGGCATCCGGGAGAACCTCCTCTAGCCTCTCACCTCGAACATCAAAAGGAAACCGGGGGATTTCCCGCCCCCCGGTTTGGTGCGCAGGTTTAATGTGCGTTACCGGTTCTCTGCCTGGACGCTGCGTTCCGCTCTGGCGATGGCGAGGCTTACCAGTGACCCACACATTCGGGATGGTACGCTTCCCCAACCCTCTTGCTGTACGGTATCGTGCACTCCCATTTCTTTAGCCAGTTCGTACTTGAGAGCTTCAGACATCAAGCCACCGTTTCTGCGCCCCATAGAAACCTCCTTTTGCGCACCTGGATCTAGTTTGGGGCCGGCGCCGGTTTTTCATGCAGCAACTGACAAGTTGTTTTTGACTTCACTGGTAAATTATAATATAATAACTTCGCATTGATGTTCCCCATATCTGCAGGTGTGGGTTCAGGGGAAATCAGTAGGAGTTCAATCTCCTTCCACCGCATCCGGGCTACCGCCCGGCCTGAAAGAATGCGGCGCACAGGTGATGAGCGAAGTTATTATGGATTAATATGCCGTGCCATTTGTTTGCTTTGCAAACAGGCACATGGCTAATTCAAACTCCGCTCCGCTTCGTTTGAATCATGCAGCGTATCTTGCAGCTTTGTGCAAAAAGACGTCCTGAGCGACGTGTTTTCGCGTTTTACATAATAAAGGAATGGGGACGCGCCTCTTCGAGGAATGTCCCCCATGAGGAGGTAAGCTGCCTTGAAAGTCTACGAAACAGACCGCTTGCACAACCTGGCCGTCATCGGACATGGAGGCGCGGGAAAGACGTCGCTGGTAGAGGCCATGCTGTTCAACGCCGGTCATACCACGCGGCTGGGCCGGGTTGACGAGGGCAATGCTACTACCGATTATCTGCCTGAAGAGATTAAAAGGAAGATATCAGTCAGCACGACTATGGCTCCTTGCGAATGGAAGGAGTGCAAGATAAATATCCTGGATACTCCCGGATACGCTGACTTTTTCAGCGAGGTCAAGAGCGCCCTGAGAGTGGTGGACAGCATACTGACAGTGGTCGAGGCTGTTGCCGGCGTGGAGGTGCAGACGGAGATCGGTTGGCAGGAAGCCAACCGGGCGAAGCTTCCCAAAATGATCTTTATCAATAAGATGGACCGGGAAAACGCCAACTTTGACCGGGTATTGCACCAGGCCAAGGATGTCCTGAAGTGCAACGCCGTGCCCGTCGAACTGCCGATCGGGTCAGAGGCACAATTCTCCGGAGTTGTCGATCTGTTGACGATGAAGGCTTACCGGTACAACAAGGATGGCTCTTACCAGGAGCAGGAGATTCCCGGAGATCTACTCGGCGCCGCCCAGGAAGCCCAGCAGAACCTGATGGAGGCGGCAGCCGAGGGTGATGACGAACTGCTGATGCGCTACCTGGACGGTGAGACCCTGACGGGTGAAGAGATCTTCACCGGGTTGAAGAAGGCTTTCCAGTCCCAGAGCCTGGTTCCCGTGCTCTGCGGTTCGTCCCTGAACAACATCGGCATCAGGCACCTGCTGGACTTTATCGTCAACGTGGTGCCCTCGCCGGCCGACCTGGTCGAGCCGGGTGCCAACCCGCAGCAGGAGCCATTGGCAGTGCTCGTCTACAAGACCATGGCGGACCCTTACGTGGGCAAAGTGAGCTTTTTCCGGGTCTTTGGCGGCGTTCTGAAATCCGATAGCCAGGTGTACAACGCCAACAAGGAGAAGGAAGAGAAGATCGCCCAGTTGTTCGTGATGCGCGGCAAGCAGCAGGAAAACGTCACCGAAGTCAAGGCCGGCGATCTGGCCGCAGTGGCCAAACTCCAGGAGACATCCACGGGTAATACCTTGTGCCGCAAGGACAAAGTGGTGACCCTGCCCGGCATCGATTTTCCCGAACCGACCCTCTCCTTTGCCATCGAGCCCAAGAGCAAGGGAGACGAGGACAAGCTCAGCAGCGCCATGGCCAAGCTGGTGGAGGCCGACCCCACCATCCGCCTCTCCAAGAACACGGAGACGAAGGAAACGATTCTCACCGGAATGGGGGATACCCACCTGGAGATCGTTCTGGAGCGTTTGCAGCAGAAGTTTGGCGTGGAGGTAACCTCGAAGAAGCCGAAGATTCCCTACCGGGAGACTATTCGCTCCACGGTTCAGTCTGAAGGCAAACACAAGAAACAGACCGGCGGCCGCGGCCAGTACGGCCATGTCTGGATGACCCTGGAGCCCCTGCCCGAAGGCGGCTTTGAATTCAAAGAGAAGGTTTTTGGCGGGGCTGTCCCCAGGCAGTATTTCCCGGCGGTGGAGAAGGGCGTGCGCGAGGCCTTGAACGAAGGGGTGCTGGCGGGCTATCCAGTCACCGGACTCAGGGTAACCCTCTACGACGGGTCCTTCCACGCGGTGGATTCCTCGGAACTGGCCTTCAAGCTGGCCGCGATCCTGAGCTTCAAGAACGGTATGGAGAAGGCGAACCCGGTGCTGCTGGAGCCGGTCATGAACGTTGAGGTGACGGTTCCGGAGCAGTTCATGGGCGACATCATGGGGGACTTCAACAGCAGGCGCGGCCGGATCCTGGGGATGGAATCCCGGGAGGGCGGTGTCCAGGTAATCAGGGCCACGGCGCCCCTGGCCGAACTGGCGGATTACGCCATCGTCCTGAAATCCATCACCCAGGGGCGCGGCACCTTTAAAATGGAGTTTTTCCAGTATGAAGAGACGCCTGCCAGGCTGGCCGAGGAGATCATCGAAAAGCGCAAGGCGGAACTGGAGAAGGAAAGGGAAAAGTAGGGCTCGTCATATACGTAGGGACCTCTCCGGGCGAGATCGGTTCAACTGGGTCTTGGCTTCAGAGGGGGATTGCTTTCCCCCGCTGAAGCTTAGAGCCAGTTAATTAGGGGCGTAGCCGCTCTTATCCCACCGCTTCATGTACTCCGCATTCTTCAGGCCGGGCTGTAAGCCCGGATGCGGAGGAAGCGGGGGCATTAGAGCCGGGTGCCCTCTGGGCGCGCCATCGGTCAAATGCCGTAGCTAAAATGGCTGTGGCTTTTTGCTATTTCAGAAACGGGACTGAAAAATTATTTCTTTGGATCCTGCTTCGGCAAGAACAGTCCGCAGGCCTGGGCGAGAGGATCGCCCTTTTTTAAAATATTTGCCAGGCCATCCCGGCCCTCGGTTTGCATGATTTCCATCATGTGAATTACGGCCGGCACTCGAACCGAGAGCGTCCGGTACTTGCGGACTTCGGCAACGCATCCCTGCCGGGTTTCCCTGACACCCTGGACGGTTACGAAGAAGCGGCACTCGCAGCACTGCTTGATGCTCACCTCCCTGGCCTCCGGGAGAACGATCCGGTGGCCCTGCCAGAGTTTGTTATCGTGCATACTCCACCCCTCCTTCGATTAGAGAGGCCGCCCGGCAGATCGTTTTCCTGCCGAACCGGTTGCGCACCAGGTCGCAGGCCTGCTCTATCCTTTTTAACCTCTCCCTCTCGCCAAACAGGGCCGGCTGTTCGATCCGGCAGGGGATGAGGTTGGCCAGGGTCACCCCCACCATCCGCACCGGCCAGTCGGGGAACCAGTGCTCCGCCAGGAGGCTCAGGGCGGCCGCGGCGATCTCCGCGCCTAGGTCGGTGTATTCCGGAATGGTTCGCATCCGGGACAGCCAGCAGAAATCGGGGTCCTTCAGGCACAGGACGACGGTCCTGCCCACGTAGCCCTCGCTGCGGACGCGGTAGGCCACCAGGTCGGCCAGTTCCAAGATCACCGCCCTGAGGCGGTCCCCCTTGCAGTCCCGGGGCAGGGTGACCTGGTGGCCCATGCTCTTGACCCGGTCCAGGCTCTCCGGCTCGACCGGGCTGGAATCGGTGCCGTTGGCATTGAGCCACAGGACCTCTCCGATCACCCCGAACTTGCGCTTCAGGATATCTACCGGAAACCGGGCCAGGTCTCCGATGGTGAAGATGTTCAGCCTGCGCAGGTGCTGCTCGTAGCGGGGGCCGACCCCGAACAGGTCCCGGACCGGCAGCGGCCAGATGACCGCAGGGACGTCCCGGCGCCCGATCACCGTCAACCCGTCGGGCTTTTGCAGGTCCGCCCCCATCTTGGCTAGCAGCTTGTTGGGCGCCACCCCCACACTGCAGGTCAGGCCAACCTCCTGGCGGATCCGCTGCTTCAACTGCCGGGCGATGGCCACCGGCGTCCCGAAGAGTTTCTGGCTGCCGGTGACGTCCAGGAAGGCCTCGTCGATGGAGAATGGCTCCACCAGCGGGGTGAAGTCGCGCATGATGCGCAAAAACCGGCTGGAGAAGCTGACGTAGAGGTGATACTGGGACTTGATGAAATAACCGTGGGGGCAGACCTGCCGGGCCTCCCGCAGAATCATGCCGGTCTTGACTCCTCTTCTTTTCGCCTCGTAGCTTGCGGACAGGACGATCCCGCGCCGCTGCTCCGGGTCCCCGATCACCACCACGGGCTGACCCCGCAGCCTCGGGTCCAGGGCCTGGTGCACGCTGGCGAAGAAGGAGTTCATGTCCGCCAGGAGGATCGCCCGTTCCATACCGCCACCCCAAACGTCAGTTTGAATATATTATATGACAAACGCATGTTCCTGACAAGAGGAATTAGTTGGAAGGCCTTCTCCTGTAGATCCTGACTAGAGGCTAAGGCCTCTGATTGACCGCCCATTATGAGTTATTGAGCGGTTCAACAAGTTCTAAGCTTCAGTGGGGGATTGCCTTCCCCCCACTGAAGCTTATCAGTAAAACTTGGCTTGTGCCGAGCCGACCCAGAGGGTACCCCGCGAAGGCGGAAGCCATAGTTGCACTGAACCAGGGGCTTAGTGCCACTTGGCTCCCACTTTAGTGGGAGTTTAGTGGCGGTTAGCCATCGGGTAAATCGTTAATCCAGGGACGCGCCCAGAGGGCACCCGGCTCTTATCCCACCGCTTCAGAAGCGGGGGTATTAGAGCGGGTAGTCATCTGTGATAAATAGGGAATAATGCGAGAGGAATCAATGCAGGAATCCCGAATCTGTTGGAGAACACTTATGACGCACATGTAATGGGGGGGCGTTGACTTATTGGCATGCTGATGGATATGACCGTCAAAGAATTCATCGAGGAACTGGCCTCAAACTCTCCAGCGCCCGGTGGCGGCAGCGTGGCCGCTCTGTCCGGGTCACTGGCTGCCGCCCTGGTTTCCATGGTCGCCCAACTGACCATCAATATGGCGGGGGTGCCGGAGCAGGAGAGAGAGCGGATGCGACAGGCTCTGGGGCAGGCGTCCGGTCTGATGCAAAGCCTCGGCGAGCATGTGGATGAGGACACCGCCGCCTTCAACCGGGTTATGGAGGCCTACCGGATGCCCAAGGACGCTCCGGATGGGTGGGAGCAGCGTTCCCGGTCAATCCAGCAGGCCCTGCAGGGTGCTGCCGAGCACCCGCTGCAGGTGGCGGAGGAGTGCTTACGGCTGCTTTACTGCTGCCGGGAGGCGGTGCGGTACGGCAACCCCAATGCCCTCAGCGATGCCGGGGTGGCCGCCCTGATGGCCCACAGCGGCGTGATGGGGGCGCTCTTCAACGTGGTCATCAATCTTGGCAGCATCAAAGACCCGGCGTTCAGGGAGCGCCTGCAGGCGGACAAAGATCGGATAATGGGCGCCGCCGACGGACTCCGCAAGGAGATCATGGAGGCCCTGGAAGCCCTCATGTTCTGACGGGTATTGAGGATTTGACCCATATCCGGGAAAGGATCTCCACCGGGCGCAAGGATAAAGAGAAGCGCCGCCAAGCTGAACAGTGGTCATTCGCCGACCTGCACGAAAAGATCATCTACAAGTCAACCCTTGCAGGCGGTTACGCCACCCGGCAGGATGCCCACTACTCCAGCCAGGCTTGCCCCCGGTGTGGTCATACCAGCAAGGCCAACAGACCGAATAAGGGGCTGCTCTTTACCTGTGAGGCTTGTAGTTACACCTTACACGCCGATCTGGTCGGCGCCAGGAACATGAGAAGCAGGACACTGATTGCCCGGCAGGACCGGACGATCATGGGGCGTCTTTCAACAGTCCCTTATGTGGATTCTGATGATGCCGGGCCAGACCCGGTGGAGGAAAGCCACAATCCTCTGACTTCAGTCAGGGGGTAGTTGAAGCTACAATTGGATCAATGGTACCGGGTTGAAGGGGTGAGCGAAGTGTACGGTATCGTCCTGGAGGGCGGCGGGGCCAGGGGCGCCTACCAGGTGGGCGCCTGGCAGGCTCTAAGAGAGTTGGGGCTGGAATATGGGGGAGTGGCCGGAACCTCGGTGGGCGCCCTGAACGGGGCGATGATGGTACAGGGGGACCTCGACCGCGCCCTGGAGATCTGGAACGAGATCAGGCCGTCCCGGATCGTGAGCATCGACGAGGCTCTATACGAGCGGCTGAAGCGCCTGAAGATCTCGTCGGGTGATGCCTCCAGCCTGTTGCAGCGGTTCAAGATCGTCTTCAGGGACGGGGTGGACACGGCCCCCCTGCGCCTTCTGCTGGGTGAGGTTATCGACGAGGCCAGGATCAGGGCCGCCGGCCTGGAGTTCGGATTTGTCACCGTCTCCCTGTCTAATTGGAGCCCCTTGAAAATGTATATCGACGATGTGCCCCCGGGGCAGTTGATCGACTATCTCCTGGCCAGCGCCAGGCTGCCCGTCTTCAAGAGACAGCACATCGACGGCAGGTTGGTCCTGGACGGTGGATTCTATGACAATCTGCCGATCGACCTCCTGGCGGCCCGGGGTTTTACCCGGATCATCGCGGTTAGGCTGGGTGGGTTCAGCCGCACCAGGTGGCAGGAAACGAAGGATGTCGAGGTGACCTATATCAAGCCCAGCGAGAGCCTGGGCGGGATGCTGGATTTTTCCCGGGAGCGGGCCGGAAAGAACATCAAGCTGGGCTATTTTGACACCCTCAAAGTCTTCAAGGGCTACCATGGCCGCAGGTACTACCTCGAGGTAGGTCGGGATGAGGAGTATTTTCTACATCTGCTGCTCGGGATCGGGGATGACCGGTTGACCGCTATCAGGGAGGAGATCGGTCTCCCTGCCGAAATGTCCGTGAGGAGAATGCTCCTGGAGCGGCTGGTGCCCCTAGCGGCCGAATTACTGGGGGTGGGTGGCGCCGCCTCCTACCGGGAGATCGTGATCGCCTTGCTGGAGCGGGCAGCGGCGGCATCAGGCGTGGAGCGCTTCCAGATCTACTCCTGGGATGAATTCCTGCAACAGGTGGTCGGGCGCTACCAGGCAAAGCGCCCGAAACTGGGGCCTATCAGCGCCAGGTTGCCCAAGATCCTGCATGGGAACGAACTGCTACTGCGCGCCATGCGGGAGCCGGTGCTGGACCGGTTAACCGCAGCCCTGGTGGCCTGCTTGCAGTAAGACAGACAATGCTTGGGTGCGTATCATCCATAATGTACACGCCTTTATTATTAAAATCAGTTGAATTGCCTGTAGGACATCGAAGGAAAACATCGGAAAATGAAGAAAGATAACAAAACGCCGTTGGTATTAGCTTCGCTGAAGTGATGGGACTTTCGCCATGAAGATGAAGAACTGCGATACATGTGGAAACGAGATGCCGGAAATGTCGATGTCCTGCCGCTTTTGTGGCTCCCATCAGCGCGAGAGAACGCGTACTGGATCACGTGAGCGGCTGCGTACGGTCAACATCGAGGCCGGCATGCCATCAGTTGAAGACGGACTTGCACGTCTTGAAGGCGATCTGGTGCGTGCCAAGCAGTCTGGCGTCCGTGTCGTCCGTGTGATCCATGGATGGGGTTCGACAGGAACAGGAGGAGCACTCCGCGACGCCTGCCGGGCATTCCTGAAGAGGAAACTCACCGCCCTGCAGATTGCTAATGTCATCCATGGCGAGGACTACTCACGGGCAACAAGTGCGGGACGAGACCTTATGAACCGCTGTCCAGAGCTGCGAGGCAGCGAGCGCTCAGACAGTCAAAACCCCGGCATCACATTCGTTGAGTTCTATTGAATGGCGTGGGAAAAACAGTTGCCGCCTGATCGTATCCTGTGGGTTCCAGGGCAAAAAGCGGATCAAGAAGACGCGGACCGTTCAGGTTGCCGGCAGGACGGATGCGGAAAGGAAGAAGGCGGCCGATAAACTGCTGGCCGAGTTCATCGTCGAGATCGAGCACGGCCTGGTCATCGATGGTAAGAAGATGACCTTCAAGAAGTTCGTGGAGTGCTGGCTGAAAGACTACGCCGAGACCAACCTGGCGCCAAAGACACTCTTCCGTTACAAGGAGATCCTGGACAGCCGCATACTGCCCTCACTGGGTCATCTCAAGCTTGACCAGCTCCGGCCGACACACATCATCGAGTTTGAGAACATGCTCCGGGAGCCTGGGATCAGGATGGACAAGAAGGAAGGCGGCCTGTCGGAGAAGACGATCCTGCAGCATCATCGGATCATCAGCAGCATCCTCAATGATGCCGTCGAGTGGCAGTTGCTATTCTCAAACCCGGCCGCCCGGGTGAAGCCGCCCAGGGTCAAGAAGGTCCAGGCAAAGTGTTTTGACGAGGACCAGATGCTGATCATTCTGGACGCCCTAGAGCAGTTGCCGGTAGAGCTTCTCAGGTTTCGGGCGATCATCGACCTGGCCCTGGGGACTGGTCTGCGCCGGGGGGAGATCATGGGTCTCGAGTGGAGGGATATCGACTTCGATAAGCGCACCCTGGAAGTGCGCCAGGCCAGCCAGTACCTCCCGGGCAAAGGCTGCTTCATCAAGGACCCGAAGAACGAGACAAGCAAGCGGCTGATCTCCGTGCCGGCAGCAACGATCGCGGTGCTGAAGAAGTGGAAGGCCAAGCAGACAGAGCGGAAAATGAGGATACCTGATCTGTGGAGCG
>JBEKFU010000026.1:0-21643 GCA_050013155.1 Thermacetogeniaceae bacterium
GCTGGACTGAGCACCTCCTCGTCGTTTGGCGATACGGGAGAAAGGGCAGGCCCAAAAAGCCGGTCCTTCACCCCAAAAAGCTTGTCCTTCAAAACAAGAAAAAATAACAAAGCCGGGCGCGGAAACCGCCAACCCGGCTCAGTTTTCCCCTTTCCGCAATGGGAGGTTTGCCCGTTTCCAGGCAAGCCCTAACGGTCAAGCTGCCATACCGTTCGGCTTAGGCGGCAGGACTCGGAGAAGTTTTTAAATTAACATAATTTATTATACGACAATCACATTCATAAATCCTGCCTTGGTTTACCATCATTTCACATTGATCATACATTTTAGAAGGCCAGCAGGATTTTCAGGGAAAAAGGGAAAGATATTATGAAGGAACTGTTGAATACCGGAATATAGACCGTTCGCCTCCTCGAGGTTCGAAGTTCGAGGTTCGAAGTTCGAAGAGGAAAGGCAATGATAACCGAGCGTCGAATATCGAATTTCCAACATCGAGAGGGTGTTGGTAAAGGAGGAGAAGGAAATGCGGGGCGAGCGTGAGAAGTCAACGGAGTCAAGTATTGAACTGGACCCGCGAGTCAGGGAAGCTGTTTTGAAAGCCGCCACGGAGGGCAGAATCACCTGTCCTGCAGCCAGGGAACTGGCCGATAGGCTGGGAGTCGACCCCGGCGTCATCGGAGAGGCCTGCAACCAGCTCAGGATCAAGATCAAGGGCTGCGCCCTCGGGTGCTTCCGATAAGGAGTGGGCAAGTGGGAACAGAGTTTTTTACGGTATTGCCGGTACCGAGGGCCAGAGAACAGATGGCGGCGCTGCTGCCTCAAGAACTGCGCCGCAGTGAGGCGGTTCCCATCCTGCAGTGCCTGGGGCGGCGGCTGGCTGAGGCGCTGTTGGGCAAGGAAGACGTGCCCGGTTATACGCGCTCCACGGTTGACGGTTACGCCGTTAGGGCGGCAGACACTTTTGGGGCCAGCGACGGCGCTCCGGCCTATTTCACTGTGACCGGCGAGGTCCTGATGGGCACCCGGCCGGAACGGGCGCTGGAACTCGGCGAGGCGGTGCGCATCTCCACGGGCGGCATGCTTCCGCCTGGCGCCGATGCGGTGCTGATGGTCGAGCATACGGAAGCGGTGGGCGCGGAGGGGATCGAGGCCTACCGCCCGGTGGGGCCCGGTGAGAATGTGATTTACGCCGACGAAGACATACGCGCCGGTACTGAGGTGTACCCGGCCAATTACTTGCTGCGCCCCCAGGATATCGGCTATCTTGCCGCCATGGGCGAGCTCCGGCTCAATGTCTTCACGCCTCTGAGGGTGGGGATCGTATCGACCGGGGACGAGATTGTTCCGGTGTCAGTGAAGCCGGTCCCCGGCCAGGTCCGGGACGTCAATTCGTATTCCCTGTATGGCCAGGTGTTGCTGTGGGGAGGGGAGCCCGTGCTCTACGGGGTGGTCAAGGACGACACAGCCCTGCTCTCCGAAACACTCATCCAGGCTTGCGAAGAAACAGAACTGGTTCTCGTCTCCGGCGGCAGTTCGGTCGGGGCCAGGGACCACACCGCAGAGATCATCAACAGGATGGGGACGCCCGGCCTGGTTTTTCACGGCCTGGCGGTTAAACCGGGAAAACCCACCCTCGGGGGTGTCGTGGGCCGGAAGCCGGTCTTCGGGCTGCCGGGGCATCCGGCTGCCGCCCTGATCGCCTTTGACCTGATGGTCGCTCCCCTGTTGAAGTTCGGCGGCTATCACCAGATCCAGCCCGGCGCCCTGCCTGTCCGGGCATTGATCTCCCGCAGCCTGGCCTCGGCGCCGGGGCGGGAGGAGTACTTTCGCGTCAGGCTGCGGCGTCGGCAGGGAGCCTTGTGGGCCGACCCGGTGCTGGGCAAATCCGGACTGCTGAAGCCGATGGTCGAGGCCGATGGCCTGATCAGGGTTCCTCTTGCGAGCGAGGGAATCGCAGCGGAAACGGAGGTGGACGTTGTCCTGTTCGGGACAGACTACGTCCTCTAAAATAAGTGATGAGTGATGAGTGATGAGTGATGAGTGTACTCCGGAGGTGATATGCATGGTCCTGGAACGGCAGCGCTATCTGCAGAACATGCCCAGGGAAGAGGCCTTGAGCCTGTATATGGAAAGACTGGCCGCCATGGGAGCACTGGCGCCCGGCCAACCGGAGCGGATTCCGGTGGACAGGGCAGTGGGCCGGGTAACTGCGGCGCCGGTCTTTGCCAGGATCTCCTCACCGCATTACCATGCCTCCGCCATGGACGGCATAGCCGTGAACGCCGAATCCACCTTTGGAGCGAATGAGACCAGGCCGGTGCGCCTGGTGCTGGGGGTGGAGGCATTTGTGGTGGATACCGGAGACCCTCTTCCGGAGGGCTGCAATGCCGTGATCATGATCGAAGACCTGCATTTCTCAAGCGACCAGACGGTGGAGATCATTGCCTCCGCGGCGCCATGGCAGCATGTGCGCACGGTCGGTGAAGACTTTGTGGAAACGGATATGGTGCTCCCCTCACACCAGGAGGTGCGCCCCTATGACCTTGGCGGCCTGATCACCGCCGGGGTGATGGACCTGGATGTCTTTCCCAGGCCGCGGGTCGCCCTCCTACCTACGGGGACGGAGCTGGTGCTGCCGGGTGAGCCCCTTGTGCCCGGCGCCGTCATTGAATCGAATGGCCGGGTCCTGGGTGGCCTGGTTGAGGAGTGGGGCGGTATACCTGTCCTGGCGCCGCCTACCATAGACGACTATGACCTGTTGAAAAGGATGATCCTGGATTACCTGGACCGGTCTGATCTGCTCGCCGTGATCGCCGGATCCTCGGCCGGACGGGAAGATTTCACCTCATCCCTGTTCCAGGAACTGGGGGAGGTCTATGTTCACGGCGTTGCCATCAAACCGGGCAAGCCGGTGATCCTGGCCTCGATTCAGGGTAAGCCGGTGATCGGTGTTCCCGGGTATCCGGTTTCGGCGGCCCTCGCCTGGGAGTTTTTCGGGCGCCCGGTGCTGGCGCGGAAGTGTGGGCTGACGGCGCCTGTACGGCAAAAAGTGAAGGCCTACCTTGGCCGGAAGACAGTTTCCCCCCTGGGCTCCGAAGAGTTCGTCCGGGTCAAGCTCGGCCGGGTACGGGACCGGTTGGTGATCCAGACCCTGCCCCGGGGCGCCGGCACTGTCACCTCCCTGGTGCAGGCTGATGCTCTGCTGATCGTGCCACGGCTTTCGGAAGGCTTCCCGGCCGGGACGGAGGTGGATGTGGAACTGCTCAGGCCCCTGGAGCAGATCGCCCGCACCACGGTGGTGGTGGGCAGTCACGACCTGGTGCTGGACATCATCGCCAACCTGGTCCAGGAGCAGCGCCCGGGCCGCCGGCTGATCTCCTCTCACGTGGGAAGCATGGGCGGTTTGACCGCCTTGCTCAGGGGCGAGGCCCACCTGGCCGGCGTCCACCTGCTGGATGAGGACTCGGGAGTCTACAATATTCCTGCTGTACGGCGTATTCTGGGGAACCGGGCGATGATCCTGGTCAACCTTTCCTACCGCACCCAGGGCATACTGATCCCCAAGGGCAATCCTCTGGGCATCGAGAGACTGCCGGACCTGGTGAGACCGGGAGTGCGATTTATCAACCGCCAGCGGGGTTCGGGCACGCGCCTCCTGTTCGATCACCTGTTGCGCAAGGAGCAGATCGCACCCGGGCAGGTCTCCGGCTACGAGCGGGCGGAGTATACCCACCTGGCCGTAGCGGTGGCGATAGCCTCCGGCAAAGCGGATGCGGGGTTGGGGATTCAGGCTGCCGCCGTATCCCTGGGCCTGGATTTTATCCCGGTCGGGGATGAGCGCTACGACCTGTGCATACCTGCTGATCTATGGGAGACGGAAGAGGTTCTCGTGGTCCGGGAACTACTGGATGATCCGGAATTCGGCAAAGCCGCCGGGCGGTTGCAGGGATACGATTTCCGGGACTGCGGCAAGATCATGGGCAAAACCGGTGCGTGATACTACAGCGATGAAAACGAAACCAGGTGATTGACGGCAGGACGCTGATAATATACAATAATTGTATATAGGTGCAGATTAACAATAGGGAGGGATGAAAGATGTGCCAGATGGAAGATCATGAGCATGGGTCAGGGCAGGGATGTGGGTGCGGAGACGCCCGTGGTGAGGTGATGAAGGGGCGCCACGAGCCATTGCTGCAGCCGATCTTGCTGCTGCTGCTTTCCGAAAAGAGCACCCACGGCTATGAACTACACGAGAAACTGGCTGCTTTCGGTCTGGACGTGAGCGTGGAACCGACCACGGTTTACCGGCGCCTCAGGCGCTTTGAGGAACTCGGGCTGGTCACGTCCCAGTGGGAAACCCAGGATACGGGCCCGGCACGCCGGCTCTACGAGATCACGCCTGAGGGCGCCTCAAACCTGCAGTCATTTTCCGCGGTTCTCCGCAAGCGCCGCGATCAGTTCGATTTCATCATCACCAGGATAGACGACGTTATCGACGTGATTCGCTAACCGGGCAAAAGGGATATTGGATGAGAATGGAGAATATCAAGAGGAACTTGATTTCTCCATTTTTTTAGCCTTCAAAGTCAACCGGGGGATGAGGTTCAACGTGTCGATCAACGTCGATCAACGATCAATGACGATCAATAGAAGGAGATGGGCGGCGGTGGACTTTAAAAGCTTAACTCAGGCACGGTTGGATGCATTGAAGGAGATAGTAAATATCGGAGTGGGTAATGCGGTCACAGCGTTGTCTCAGTTGATCGATGACAAAATAATGATGACCGTGCCAGTCATTGATGTCCTTCCCTTTGGTGAACTCTCCGAGGCGTCAGGTGGCGTCGACGCCTATGTTGCCGGGGTGTATCTAAGAATAGCAGGTGCTATCTCCGGAGATATCCTGTTTATCATGCCCGTCCAGGAGGCTAAAAAACTGGCCTCGCTGATGCTCAAGCAGCAGAGCGATGACCCGGCATTGAGTGAAATGGAATGTTCCGCGGTCAAGGAGACCGGCAGCATCTTAACCGGCAGTTTCTTGAATGCCTTGAGCGAGTTGACGTCTTTGAGCTTTTCCTATTCCGTTCCCTATTTTTGCACGGATATTTTTGAGGCGATCCTGGGGTCCATCCTTTACAATCTGGGTGCGGTTGGGGATTGTGCTCTATTTATTAAAACAGAGCTGTACCACAAGACAGAAAAGCTGGTGGGAAATTTCTTCTTCTTGCCGCAGGCCAATTCACTGGATTTAATGTTTGAATCTATTGGAGTGAAAAATTAGGTGATAAATGTCAACCTGATGATTACAGTGGGGATCGCCGAGCTCCGGGTAGCCAGGTTTCCCACCAACTTATTCGTGATTGGGCTGGGCTCATGTATCGGTGTGTGCCTCTATGATCGTGTTACCCAAACCGGTGGCATAGCTCACGTAATGCTGCCCGCATTGATCAATGCCAGGGGGAATGTCAACAGGGCTAAATTTGGAGACACTGCCGTGGAAGCTCTGCTGGAAGAGCTCTTGAAGGCGGGCGCCGTCGGAAGCGGAATTGTTGCCAAGATAGCCGGCGGCGCTCATATGTTTCACCTTGCGGACGACCGGAATTCCATGAAGCTGGGGGAGAGAAACGCGGCATCCGTGAAACTCGCCCTGAAGAAGTGCAATATACCGCTGGTGGCAGAAGACACCGGAGGGCAACACGGTCGCACGATAATACTGGATACGGCAACAGGCTGCGTACTGATCAAAACGATCAACTATGGCGAGAAGATCATCTAAGTAATATGTCCTATACAGGGTATATGGTCCTGTATATTGTTTAAAGTTCCAAATAGTTTCTTGACATGTCAATCGCCAACGTATTACTATAATATTGAAAAATAATAGCTATTTTTTCCTAAGCTTTTTTTCATCATTAATTGACAGAAGTAAATATCAACGGAACGGTTGCCGATATCATGACGAAAGTCCTTTTATTTTAGCTTTAGGGGCTAATGCACAGCATACATCCAAAGACTGACGGCCCACGACCAACGACCAAATGCGGAGGCTGACAGGGAATATGGAAAACCAGACTTTGTCGCAGGACGAGCTTAATTTACTGCTGAACGACGTGATTGCGGCGCAAGAAGATGTCTCGGAACCAGACAGCGTTTCTGTTGCCATTCTGTCGGCAAGCGATAAGGAAATATTGGCCGAGACGGTAGATGTTTCCATGCAAAATGCGGTCGAGTCTTTGTCCAAACCCGCAAGAGAAAGCATTGGCTTTCAGCGGTCTGAGTTTCCGGGCGCCGCAGAGAAGCCCTCTAGAGAGAGCATGGGCGCCCAGCGGCCTGATGAAAGAAAAGTTACGGTGCAGCCTGTTCAGTTCATGTCTTTGGACACGGGTCATTCCAAAAAGGAAGGCGAGGTCAATAAATTGGAACTGATCTATGATGTTGGCCTGCAGTTGACAGTTGAACTGGGGAGAACGGAAAAGACCCTGAAGGAGATCCTGGAAATAGGGCCTGGCTCGATCGTCGGGCTTGATAAACTGGCAGGCGAACCCCTGGATATCCTGGTGAACGGAAAGCTTCTCGCCAGGGGTGAAGTGATCGTCATAGACGAGAATTACGGCGTCCGCATCAAAGAGATTATCAGCTCCGGAGAGCGGATCGGTAGTCTCAAGGCCTGACCCGGCACTAGAGTATGTCGGGAGTTTTCTTGATAGTTTCATATATTAAGGATGTATAGTAGAAGCATTCATTACTGCCGGGCATTAGCGGCCCGCCAATTCTGGATAACACGGAGAGGGGCGTTGTCTGGTTGGGAAAGCGAGTTTTGATAGTCGATGATGCGAAGTTCATGCGTGTGATGATCAAAGATATCCTGGCCGGAGGTGGTTTTGAGGTAGCGGGAGAGGCCGAGGACGGCATAGAGGCAGTCAGGCTGTTTAGAGACCTGAAGCCGGATGTTGTCACTATGGACATCACGATGCCCAATATGAACGGTATCGATGCCCTGAAGGAGATTCGCAGAATCGATGGCAGCGCCAAGGTGGTCATGTGCACAGCCATGGGCCAGAAGGCGATGGTGATCGAATCCATACAGTCGGGGGCGGTTGATTTCATTGTCAAGCCATTTCAGCCGGATCGTGTCCTGCAGACGATCGTAAAAGTGGCCGGCTGATCACGGAGGTCGGAGGCAAGAGGTCGGAGGTCGGAAAAGATTCAAAAGAATAAATCTGACTTCAGAAATCAGGCTGCGACATCTGTTCAGCCCGCTTGAGAAAATTCATCCGGGAGTCTGGAAGAAGAGTGTAAGTCTGACATCCGACTTCTGATAATGGAGACGGTGAACATAAGTGAAGGTCAAGCGGTTTTACGGAGAGAGCATACCTGACATTTTCACCAGGGTAAAGGCTGAAATGGGCAGCAACGCTGTTATCATTCAACAGCGTAAATGCCGGAGAGAGGGGTTGCTGGGCATTTTCAGGTCGCCGGTGGTGGAGATCATCGCTGCGGTCGACAATGATCAGCAGCGGTATATTTTTGAAAGAGAGATAGGGAGGCCGGACCTCCAGCCTCTGACACCGGATAAGACAATATCCAGGGAAATAACTGAACTAAAAAAAATCATCGAAGATAAAATACCGGCCGGGCCGCAAAACAAGATCTATCCGGGTCAATTCGAATACATTTTTCAAAGCTTGCTGGATAATGATGTTGATGAGGATATCGCCAGGGATGTTATCGATCGCGCCCTGTATAAGATCGATCAGTCTCACTGGCAGGACGCCGCTGCTTTAAAGGCCGGAGTGGCAGATATTATTTCGGAGTACTTCAATATCGCCGATCAGGAACCGTATGCGGGCAGGCAAAGCATTGCTCTAATCGGCCCCACTGGAGTTGGAAAAACTACAACGATAGCCAAACTGGCCGCGATCGCCTCTGTGTTGAAAGAAAAAAGTGTTGCCCTGATCACCATCGATACTTTTCGTGTAGGCGCCGTGGACCAGTTAAAAACTTACGCCGATCTCATTTCGGTGCCCCTGGATGTCGCCCATACGCCAAAAGAGTTGAAAAACCTGCTGGCCAGGCACGGCGACAAGGACCTGGTACTCATCGACACAGTGGGCAGAAGCCCCTATAACAAGCTGCAGATAGCTGAAATGAAGGGTTTTTTGGACGCCTGCCCCGATGTGAAGATCTGTCTAGTCCTGAGCGTGGCCACGAACCACAAGGATTTAAGCGAGATCATATCGAGGTTCGGCAAGTTTTCCATAGATAAGCTGGTCTTTACCAAGCTGGATGAGACGCGCAGATATGGAAGCATCATCAACGTTGCCAACGGCCTCAAGAAAGACTTGGCCTACGTCACCACCGGGCAAAACGTGCCGGATGATATTGAAATACCCGTCCCCGCTGATCTTGCACACCTGATTTTGCACGGGGGATCAAATTGAAAGACCAGGCGGAACATCTGAGATTAATGGTCAGATCGCTTCAGGATAAAATCAGGGATGAGGTGTTCGGCTCATCTCCCAGGCGCTGCCGGGTCATCGCCGTGACCAGCGGCAAGGGAGGCGTGGGCAAGACCAATCTTGCCCTCGGGCTGGCGATCACCTTGGCTCGGGCTGGCTATGGCGTCATGCTGATGGATGGGGATATGGGCCTGGCTAACGTCGATGTGGTGTTGGGCATTTCTCCCCAGTACGATCTGTCACACGTAGTCAGAGGGGAAAAAGACCTGGGCGAGATCGTGACAGAAGGGCCTTACGGCCTCAAGATCATACCGGGAGGTTCGGGAATTGGCGCCTTTGCCAACCTCGATCCGTTGACCCTGACGAGGTTGTTTAAAGAAGTCACCTTGCTGGACCAGACGATGGACTATCTGTTTATCGATACCGGCGCCGGGATATCCAACCAGGTGATGCCCTACCTGCTGTCATCCAGAGAGATCTTGCTGGTGACAACGCCGGAGCCGACCGCTCTGGCCGATGCCTACAGCCTGATCAAGGTTTTTTACCAGAACCATGGCAGAGGAAAGATAGGAGTCATTGTCAACATGACAAAGAACAGGCAGGAGGGGTCCGGCGCCGCCCGGAGGCTGCAAAACGCAGCGCGCTCTTTCCTGGACCTGGACATGGTTCCTGAGTTCCTCGGCAGTGTGTCCTATGATCCGGCAATTCAGAACGCCGTCAGCCAGCGCACGTCCTATGTCGTTGCCTCTCCAGGCAGCCCGGCGGCGCTGGACACGGTCAGGATAGCCTCTGACCTGGGTGGTGTTCCTTTCGAGCCCCCATCCGGGGCCGAGAGCTTTTTCAATAATTTTATGTCACATTTCAAAATGAGGAAGGAATTTGTCAAATGAGGCAGAAAAAGAACAACACAGGGTAGTGCTACCATTGACCTAATTTGACGCGCATTAATGGCAGGTTCTAAAAGGAGAACGGTGGCGGATGAAGAACAGGAACGAATACGGTAATGGCCTGGCTGCCAGCATTCGCTATTATGCCGACTATGCGTCAGAGAGATTCAATAACCTCGATCACAACAGGAAGCGCCTGTTCATTGTGGGCACAGCCTCGATCCTGGTTATTATCGTGGTCTCATTGGTGTTTATTGCCAGTCCGCACTATACGCCACTCTACACCAACCTGAACACGCAGGACGCCGCATCGATCGCCGCCTATTTGAAGAACCAGAAGATACCCTATCAAATTGCCAACGACGGCAGCACCATCATGGTGCCTGATGCGCAGAAATACCAGATCAGGCTGGACCTGGCCAACAACAATCTGCCGCAAGGAGGCAACATTGTCGGATTCGAATCATTCAACCAGACGCACTTCGGGGAAACCGAAACCGAAGAAAAAGTGCGGTATGTGGCAGCGCTGCAGGGAGAGTTGGAGCGAACCATCAGCCAGATCGACGGGGTTGAAGGTGTCCGTGTCCACATAGTGCAACCGGAGGACTCGCTTTTTGTCCAGGACCAGAAGGATGCCACGGCTTCGGTATTGCTCAAGCTGACGCCGGGTTACAGCCTGCAAGACTCCCAGGTACTAGGCATCACCCACCTGGTGGCCAACGGGGTCGAGGGCCTCAAGCCTGCCAATGTGACCGTCGTCGATACCAGTGGAAATATTCTTTCGGATAATGTGCAAGACTCAGACCAGGGCCAGATGTCGACGGACCAGATCAAGATCAAGCAGGATTACGAGAATCAGCTTGAAGCCTCCATTCAGTCCATGCTGGAGCGCGTGGTGGGGCCGGGAAAGGCGATCGTCCGGGCCAACGCCACCTTCAACTTCGACCAGGTACAGATTGACACCGAGAATTATGGAAACAAGCAAGTGCAAAGCGACCATACGATTCAAGAGACAACGACCGGCAGTACCACAGCCCAGGGAGCGCCGGGCACCACCTCGAACATACCGGTCTATCCGCAAACAGGTACTCAGGGCGGCGGTCAGACGCAATCAACCGATAAAACGACAAATTACGTTGTCGATCAACAGACCGAGCACCAGGTGGTGGCGCCGGGTCAGATCAAGCAGTTGTCCCTGTCCGTGGTCGTGGACGGGCAATTGGATGCCTTGCAGCAGAAGCAGATCGAGGACATGGTCTCCCCGGCGGCGGGAATTCTTCCGGCGCGAGGCGATAAACTGACGGTCGCCGGCATGCCGTTCAATAATGAGGCGGCGACTCAGGCACAGCAGGAGATCGACCTGGCGCAGCGGCAGCATACCTATCTCAACGCTTTTTATATCTTGCTGGCGCTGATACTTGCTTTCCTGGTAGTGAGGTATGCCCGAAAAAGCTGGCCGCAGCCGGCGCAAAGCTATGCCGGCGGCGTTTCTGTCGAGGACCTGTTGGCTGACAAACGGGTGACAGTGCGCCTTGCAGAGGAAAAGGGCAGTGAAACGCAGCAGGTGCTGGAACAACTCCGGGCGCTGGCCAAGAGCAAACCCGATGAAACCCTGGTGGCGCTCAGGTCTTGGCTCACCGGCGAATAGCCGCAGCACTCAAGCTGGGCTTGAGTGCTGGACAGGGGGGTGACGATGACCCTGAAAAAGCTGACAGGAAAGCAAAAGGCGGCTGTGTTGCTGCTCTCACTGGGGGATAGCGTAGCGGCGGAGATCATCAAGCACCTGCATGAAGACGAGGTGGAGCAGATCTTTTTTGAGATCGCCAGTCTCGGCAAGGTATCGGAGGAGATGATCGAACAGGTTTCACAGGAGTTCTATGATATTTCCCTGGCGAGCGGCTACATCAGTTACGGTGATGTCGAACATGCCCGCGAACTGTTGGAAAAAGCCTTGGGACCCGAAAGAGCAGGTGGCATAATTAATAATCTCACGGCCTCATTGCGGGTAAGACCGTTCGATTTTGCCCGCAAGGCCGAACCGGCGCATTTAATCAATTACATTCAGGATGAGAACCCACAGACGATTGCTTTAATTTTAGCGCACCTGGAACCGGAGCAGGCTGCCACAATTATTTCAGAACTGGAACCTGACAAGCAGGCAGAAGTGGCCTATCGCATGGCTGTGATGGACAGCACGTCACCGGGGATCGTCAAGGAAGTGGAGCAGGTCCTGGAAAAGCAACTGTCAGCGGTAGTGGCCAGGGATTATACCAGCATCGGAGGCGTCAAATCAGTGGTGGAGATCCTGAACAGGGTCGACCGGGCCACAGAGAAGAAGATCATTGAAAACCTGGAAGACCGGGATTCGGATCTGGCTGAACAGGTTAAAAAGATGTTATTTGTTTTTGAAGATATCGTGCAACTCGATGACCGGTACGTTCAGATCATCTTACGGGAGGTGGATACGCACGATCTGGCCATGGCGCTGAAGGGGGCAACAGACACCCTGTTTCGCAAGATCGAGCATAATATATCCAAGCGGGCGGCCGATAACTTGAAAGAGGAGATCGACTTCTTGGGGCCTGTGCGGATCAGGGATGTCGAGGATGCTCAGCAGAAGATCGTATCGATCATCCGCGTCCTGGAAGACCAGGGGCAGATCATTATTTCCAGGGGGGAGGACAGCCAGCTAATCGTTTAAGTGATGAGTGATGAGTGATGAGAGGAGGTGATGCAGATGGTGAGAGGACTGTATACTGCGGCGATGGGGATGATGACCAGCCAGGCCCAGGTAGACGTGATCTCCCAGAATCTTGCCAACGCTAATACCCCCGGCTACTGCAAGGACGAGGCGCTGGAGTTGTCCTTCCCCCAGATGATGCTGTCGCGCTTGGACAGCAACGGTGCTACTACCATCGGACAGGTGGGAACCGGTAATACGCTGGCGGGAACGTATACCTCGTTTGACGAAGGCGCCGATCAGGAGACAGGAAGCCCTTTTGACCTGGCATTGCACGGAAACGCCTTCTTTACGGTGCAAGACGGGCAGGGACAGACGTATTACACCAGAAACGGAGATTTTACGTTAAACCAGCAGGGTCAGTTGGTCACGAGCGCGGGGGACGCCGTTCTGGGGGAAACCAACGGTCAGCAGGAAGAGATCTTCGTTCCTGACGGCAACCTGGTGGTGGCAAAGGACGGCTCCTTGAGCGGCGCTGTCGACGCCCAGGGTCAGGCTGTGGACGGGCTCCTGCTCTCTTCCAAGCCAAACGCGGCAGTGTGGTCGAAGATCGGCGATTCACTCTTCAGCGGCCAGGCCCAGAACCCCGGGCAGGACTACACGGTGCAGCAGGGATACAGCGAGGATTCCAATGTCAACCCGGTCGATGAGATGGTCAGGCTGATCGACGCCTCGCGGGCATACGAGGCGAATGCCAAGGTGATTCAGGCAACGGACGAAACTTTGAACGAGGTGGCGAATAATGTAGGCAATGTTAATCAATGAGGCTGGACCCTTTAGGGGAGGCCTTCAGGCGTTGATTGAACGACACGCTTGAACTCCAATAAAAGACAAGGAGGCCGTTAAATGTTAACAGCCCTCTATACTGCGGCTACAGGCATGGATGCGCAGCAGTTCAATATTGACACAATTTCCAATAACCTGGCCAATGTCGATACGACTGGCTTTAAAAAGGTCAGGCCGGAGTTTCAGGATCTGTTCTATCAGATGTTGCAGCAACCGGTTGCTCCATCGCAGGGTCAAGGCGCCCCCGGTTCACCCACAGGTGTGTTCGTCGGTTTGGGGGTCAAGCCCACCGGATCGGAGACGCTCTTTCAGCAGGGAAGCCTGACGGAGACTGACAACCCGCTTGACGTCGCTATCTCAGGAGATGGCTTCTTTACCGTCAGCACGGACAACAGCGGCACTAACAAGTTCTATACCAGGGACGGCAGTTTCCAGTTGGACGCCAATGGAAACCTGGTGACCAGCGACGGTGATTATGTCCTGGACAGCAGCGGAAGTCCTATAACGCTTGTTAACACCGAGCCGATCACCATCGCCAGTGACGGCGCCATCACTAACAGTGCAACTACCGGCAGTAGCAGCAGTAGTAGCAGCAGCAGCAGTGGCGTACAGTTGGGGATTGTGACATTTCCCAATGAGTCCGGACTGGTACGGGAAGGCGACAACCTGTTTGCCCAATCGGTTGCATCCGGTGATCCCGTGACATCCAGCACCAGTAGCAGCAGCAGCACCACTCCCAGTTACACGGTGGAACAGGACTACCTGGAGTCATCGAATGTCCAGGTTGTCGATGAGATGGTCAACCTGATCACGGCTGAGCGAGCGTATGAAATGAACTCCAAAACGATTACCACGTGCGACGACATGCTCAACATTGCCGACAACATGAAAACCTCATAAAGGAGGGTTGCGTTGAGATGCAGACGCAGCAAGTGAACAACAGCCCCCAGGTGGGCAGCAGCCCCAAACAGAATTCCGGTGGCGCCAATACCAAGCTGAAGGCGGAATGCCAGCAGTTTGAGGCAGTGCTCTGGAACCAGATGCTGGATGCGATGCAGGAAACCGTACCCGAGGACGGAGTCTTGGGCGACAGTTTTTCCAACGATGTATATCAAAGCATGCTGAATGAACAGTATTCGACCCTACTGGCCGGGCAGGACTCATCCCCCAACGGGCTGAGCGGGATTCTGTATCAGCAACTGTCCAGCCAATTGGACACGCCTCTAGCAAAGCAAAACGGCGAATAATGTGATGCGAGAATCGGGGTGTCTGCTGTATGTCTCTAAGGGTATCGGATCTCCAGGTGCTCATGTTGAGGTCCCAGGATGTCGGGAAAATACAGCAGGTGCAGCAGGGGAATGAATCAGCCCAACAGCAGGGCTTTGCCGATGGCCTGGTCAGGCAGTCCGAAATTGCGCGGCAGACCGTGCAGACAATGCCCGAAACCGAGCAGGGCAAGGTTGACGGTGATCGGGCGAAAAGAGAAAGAGAGGACACGCCCCGAAAGGAGAGCGACCAACAACAACCGGAAAAAGATGAGGCTGAAAAGCTGGCCTCTCCTTTCGTGGGCACGATTATTGACTGTAAAATCTAGCAAAATGGTAGTTAGCGGTTGGGCGCCGCGCCGCACCCAAGGGGCACCCGGCACCCGGCGGGCGCGTTGGTGGTTGGAGAACCCAAAAAACAACGACTCAACTTCCAGAAATGTTGTTGGTGGGTTCCGCATAACGGGTGCGGTTAAAGCCCAACGTCCAACGTCTACGCTAACCGCTAAGAAGGGGGTGCATGCTGTGCAGATCGGAGATCCGGTGACGAATGTCTTGGAGAAGGCAATGGATGTCAGTTGGTTCCGGCAGCAGTTGATTGCCGATAACATCGCCAATGTCGATACTCCGCAATATAAGAGACAGGATATCGATTTCCAAAAAACGCTGGAAAATTCCCTCAACCAGGACGCCTCGGGCTCAGGCGACCTCGATCCCGTGTTTATCGATTCGGATCAGTATAGTGAAGCCAACAATGGAAACAACGTGGACATAGAGAATGAGATGACGCAGCAGGCCATCAATCTCTTGCAATATGACAGCCTGGCGAGACTGGAATCGGATCAGTTGTCCATGATCAAGACCGCCATCACAGGAGGGGGGAGTTAACAAATGGGGTTATTTACCGGGATGGAGATTAGCGGCAGCGGACTGACCGCCGAGAGACTGCGCATGGATATCATATCGAACAATATCGCCAATCAGGATACAACAAGGTCGGGCCAGGTCGATGCCAACGGCAAGCCGATACCGTATCGCAGGGAGTACCCTATTTTTCAGGCAGGGGCGCCGTTCAGCCAGTTCCTGGAAAACGCCGGGGCCGGCACGGAGCCCGGGGTCTCGGTAGCAACCATAGCCCAGGACAGCAGCCCCTTTCCCATGGTTTACAACCCGAACCACCCTGACGCCAACGCCCAGGGTTACGTGCAGATGCCCAACGTCAACCTGACGCAAGAGATGGTGGATATGATCGATGCCAGCCGCGCCTATGAAGCAAACATCTCGGCGCTGAACGCCACCAAGGAGATGTGCTCCAAAGCGCTGAGCATAGGACAGTAATTAAAGTGATGAGTGATGAGTGATGAGTGATGAGTGATGAGTGATGAGGAGGCATTTGAGGAATGGAGATCCAGCCTTTAAGCTCTCTGTTTCCCGCTCCGGCAACGGAGACATCGGAAAGCACGGCAGGGGATACGGCCCAAGAAGGGGTAAAATCCTTTAAGGACCTGTTGGACCAGGCATTGCAGGGCGTTGACGCCCTGCAAAAGAATGCGCAGCAGCTTGCGGGCGAAGTGGCCACGGGGGATGCCAGCAGCTTTCACGATGCAGTCATTGCTTCGGAGAAAGCCTTGCTGGCTTTTCAGCTCACGGCCCAGGTTCAAACCAAGGTAGTCGATGCCTATAACCAGATCATGAGTATGCAGATTTAAATCAGATGTCGGATGCCGGATGAAAGACTTGCCTGGCGCTAAAGTAGTTTGTCAGGTTCTATGATAGTTCTACATAATTGACAAGAGGCGCATACAGCAGAAGCACTTCATTAGTGCTGTGGCTGCTTTTAAATCTTTTTCTGACCTCTGACCTCTGAGGAGGTGTGGCTGATGGTTGAAGTCTTATCGCAATCTGAAATCGACGACCTGATCAGGGCAATCCATTCAGGAGAAGTAAATGAGGAGACGCTGAAAGATCAGGAAGCCTTAAAGGTCAGGATCTATGACTTTAGAAAACCGAATAAATTTTCCAAGGAACAGACCAGCACCTTTCAAGTAATCTATGGCAACTACGCCAGGTCGTTGGGGACATACCTCTCTATCAACCTGAGGTCGACTTTTCACGTGTCCCTGGTTTCTATCGAGCAGGTTGTCTATGAAGAATTCATCCACTCGCTGTTAGACCCCTCGCTCAGCATCATCTTCAACATGAATCCGCTCGAAGGAAAAGCAGTGCTGGAACTTGCCCCTGAAATCGTTTTTATCATGTTGGAAAGGCTCATGGGTGGGAAAGGCCGCAGGCCGATCCAGGAATTCAAAGCCTTGACGCAGATCGAACGCGCCCTGCTCGAGAACCTGAGCCAGGAAATACTCGACCTGTCGACTGAAGCCTGGGAGAATGTCGCGGTATTTCGCCCCAAATTTGAACGCATTGAAACAAACCCACAATTTGTGCAGGTTGTTTCTCATACGGAGACGGTATTGCTGGTATCAATGGATATACGAGTCGATGATATTGGCGGAACGATCCAGTACGTCTTGCCTTATATCACACTGGAGCCGATTTTAGGAAATTTTAGCACCAAATACTGGTTTGAAAAAACTTCCAGGGTGTTCAGCGCAAATTTTCAGGATCGCATCAAGGAGCAGATAAAATCCGTCAAACTACCTATACGTGTTATTCTCGGCGATTCCTTCATCACTGTCAAAGAACTGTTGGACCTGCAGGTCGGGGATGTTGTCCTGTTAAACAGGAAAAGCAGCGATGACCTGGATGTCATGGTCGGTTGTTCGCAAAAATTTTACGCACGCCCCGGATTATGCAATGATCAGATCGCCGTAAAGATTGTCGATGTAAAAGAAGAAGAACCGCCGGCAAGGAGCGGCGCAAACGACGCCTGAACTTTTTAGGACCAACTTTTCAGCCAAAGCCGGCAGCAGGCCGGCTTTCTTGCTTCCCGGCCAGCAATCCTCAAGAATGAAACAGGATATCCGATGTATAGTAAGGACATGTTTTCGCGGACCCCCCTGCGGAGGTCCTAAAAAAATTAAAATTTCTTTGTGACCGAAGAAGGAATCATAAACCTGTCGTGGAATGTATACCCAAAACCAGATTTATCGTAATGTTTTTAAAAAGATGTGCGACTTAGGGACTAAGACGATGTAGGGGCTGGCAGATGGCCACAATTACAAAGGATTCGGAAGAGCAGCAGGCTTCAGTAGTCAATAGCTCCGGGTTAATCTTGAAGATCGGCATCGGTATCGTCGCGGTTATCTGCATCCTAGCCCTGGGTCTCTTATTTACCAGACATTCCAAGGGCGCGGTAAAACCGCCTCCCAATCCCGTGCTCTTCGATCTGGGGGATTTCACAACCAACCTTTCTGATGCGAGCGAACTCAAGTACGTGAGAACAGGGGTGACCCTGGAACTCAACAACAAATCGCTGGAGAAAGAGGTGCAGGACAATGAACCCCTGTTGCGTGACTGCATCATCAGCCTGCTCAACGGCGAGACGAGTGATGATATCATGTTAAACCGTACCCGGCTCAAAAAAGATGTCATCTCGCTGATCAATGAGCACTTGACCACCGGAGAGGTTACCAATATCTATTTTTCGGACCTGATCATGCAATAGACTGAATTGGTGGTCAGTGGCTGGCGGTTGGTGGACCCAAAAGCTTTGTTCGTAAGTTGACGTCAGTATCCCTAAGACTTGAGAAGTGAGAAGCGAGAAGTGGGAATATAAGGTATTGGCAGGCTATGAGGCTTCCCTCATGCTCCCTTGCGCCGCATTTCCCGTGTGCACTTCAACTCCGCCAATACCGACAAGTATCTCACCTCCTCCGCATCCGGGCTTACGCCCGGCCTGAACGCCGGCTCAAGGCTCCGCCTTGGCTGAAAGCCCGCCGGCACACCGGGAATGCGGAGCACAGGTAACCTCTCGCCTCCCACATCCCAGATGGGAGCGTTTTTAATGGATCTAGCGACTCTGATTGGATTAGTATTAGGTTTTGTATGCCTGTTAGGCGCCTTCATTCTTGAGGGAGGGAAGGCCGGTGCCCTTATGTCCTATACCGCCGCCATGATCGTGTTGGGCGGGACCGTCGGGGCGACGGTTATTTCCTCTACTGTTACAGACTTGAAAAAGGTGCCCGTTCTCTTTGCCATTGCCTTTAAGGATCAGACCTACGACAGCGCGGCGCTGATCCAGAATATAGTCAATTTTGCCACCCAGGCGCGGCGTGAGGGTGTGCTAAGCCTGGAAAACAACCTGGAACAACTCAATGACAGTTTTTTAAGGATGGGGCTGCAGATGATCATCGACGGCATCGAGACTTCTGTCCTTCGGGATTTAATGGAGAACGAGGTCTACTACATGGAACAGAGGCATGAAAGGGGAATATCGATTTTTGAAATAGCCGGAGGGTATGCCCCGACGATGGGCATTGTCGGTACTGTCATGGGCCTGGTGCACGTGCTCGGCAACATGAGTACGCCTGATGCCCTGGCGCCTGCTATCGCCGTAGCATTCATCGCCACGCTCTATGGAATCTCAACGGCCAACATCCTGTGGCTGCCGATAGCTGCCAAGCTGAAGGTGAGAAACAACGAGGAGATACTCTATTGCAGCCTGACTGTCGAGGGGCTGCTGGCGATCCAGGAAAAAGAAAACCCCAACTTTATCAGAGAAAAACTCATTCTCTTTCTGAACTCCCACATCAAGCAACAATTAAAGGGAGAATGAGCGTATGAAACTGCGACGCGGGTCAGGAAAAAAAGCGGGCGGACCGAGCATGGAGCGCTGGCTGTTGACATACGCCGACATGATCACGCTGCTGATGATCTTTTTCATCATGATGTACGTCATCAGCAATGTTAACTCCCAGAAATTTCAACAGTTGGCCAATATACTAGGTTCGGTCTTCGGCAACCAGGGCAGCATCATGCCCAGCGCCGGCAACTCTATCCTTCAGGAGCAGGCCAATGTCAGCAGCGGCAGCATCGCCTCTGCCGATATTGCCCAGATGAACCAGATCAGGGCGCAACTGGAAAAATATTTTCAAATGAAAGGCCTTGCCGGGCGGGTCAGTGTCCAGATGGAAGAGCGGGGCCTGGTAATCAGCCTGCAGGATACGATGCTTTTTGACAGCGGTTCCGCCGTTTTAACTCCGGACGCCAGAAATATCATTGCCGAGGTGGGAAAGAACCTTCAATCGTTGCCTAATTTCATTCTCGTCGAGGGGAACACCGATAATTTGCCGATTCACAACGCAGAGTTTCCTTCGAATTGGGAGCTTTCGTCGGCAAGAGCGACCAACGTCGTCCAGGACCTGATCCTGTGCGGAGTTGTGCCGGAACGCCTGTCCGCTACCGGATACGGGGAATATCGCCCCCAGGTGCTCAACGATTCGGATGAACACCGGCAAATGAACAGAAGGGTGGACATCGTGATTCTCAGAACCATATACAGTAAGGTGGAGCCTTAATGAGAGGTGGGATGCCTCTAACCTCTCACCTCACACATCCCAATATGGGGGGTGATTATTGAAAATGGACATGTCGCAGTACCTTGAATACTTTTTGTCCGAAGCGGCCGAGCATCTGCAGGCGCTGAACGCCAATCTCCTGGAGCTGGAGAAGAGGCCGGACAACAGGGATGTCTTCAACGAGATCCTCCGCTCCGCTCACACCCTGAAGGGCATGTCGGCAACGATGGGTTTCAAGCACATGTCCGAGTTGACCCATGAGATGGAGAGCACCCTGCTGGTGTTAAAGGACTGCCAGGTTTCGGTGGTCTCCGAAGTGGATGTGCTCTTCAAGTGTCTGGACGCCCTGCAGGAGATGATAACCGGTGTTGAGGCCGGGAACGGGGGTGATTTTGACTGCGTGCCCTTGAAAGAGGCGCTGAAGAGGCTGCAAAATCTCCGCAATCAATCATCCGGGCCTGTACCGATCGATGATTATCCGCCGATACCTGCAAAAGAAGTCAGCATCCAATTGAACGGCTGCGATGTCGATGTGCTGGGGACTGCCCTGGACCAGGGATACGGGGCCTACGTAGCCCGGTTTGCCCTGGCGCCGTACACGCTGATGAAGGCGCCCCGTGTCTATATGGTTTTTAAGGCCATCGAGGATCAGGAGGCGGAGATCGTCAAGTCCGAGCCTCCGGCACAGACCCTGGAGGAAGAGAACTTCGATGATCGCTTTGACATAGTCTTTGTGGCCAAAAAACCGGTTGCAGCCTTCGCTGAGGCGCTGAACAAGATCTCGGAAGTCTCATTGTTATCCCTGGAGCAGATCGACCAGGAGTACCTGCGGCAAAAAACTGTGCGGCCGGCGCACTTGGACAGAAGCGGCCAGGAGGACAAAACCTCTCTTTCGGCCCGGACAGTCAGGGTGAACACGGAACGGTTGGACAGCCTGCTTGACCTGGTAGGGGAATCGGTGATCAACAAGACCCGGCTGGAGCGGCTCTGTTCGTCCCTGAACAACCCTGAGATCCAGGAAGCCGTGGAGCATTTGGGGCGCTTGACTGCAGAAATGCAGTCGATTGTGATGAAGATGCGGATGGTCCCGATCGAACAGGTGTTTAACCGCTTTCCCCGGATGGTGCGGGACCTGTCGCGAGAGTTGAACAAAAATATTCAGTTCAGTATTGAAGGCGTGGAGACCGAGCTGGACCGCACCGTGGTCGATGAGATCGGGGAACCGCTGATGCACCTGCTCAGGAATGCCGTCGATCACGGTGCTGAATTGCCGGAGGAGCGGCTGAAGGCCGGGAAGCCGGAACAGGCCCTCCTTCGCCTGGCTGCCCGCCAGGAAGGCAACAGCGTGGTCATAGAGGTAGTCGATGATGGACGTGGGATAAACCTGGAAAGGGTTTGGGAGAAGGCGGTCGAGAATGGATTGCTGGCGGTGGATGCCGTTGTCGACGAGTCAGCCCTTATGGACTGTGTTTTTAAAGCAGGCTTCAGCACTGTTGAGAAAGTTAGCGATGTCTCCGGCCGCGGCATGGGGATGGATGTTGTCAAAACAAAAGTTGAATCCCTGGATGGGAGCATTGAATTGGACACCAGGATGGGACAGGGCACAACGGCAAGAATCAGGCTTCCGCTGACACTGGCCATTATTCGGGCGATGTTGGTGGATGTTGGCGGTGAACAGTACGCCATACCGATGGGGGTCATCGATGAGATTGCCCTGATCACTCCGGATCGGGTCAAGAATTTGGAGAAGAGAGAGGCAATGCTGCTGCGCGGTAATGTGCTGCCCCTGGTGAGGCTCTCCGAATTGCTGCAGGCGCCTGCGGCAGAGAACGGGGAGGCTGGCTTCGTTGTCGTCGTCCGAAAGGGAGGGCAACGGTACGGACTTGTAGCTGATGCGCTAGCCGGCATGCAGGATGTTGTCATCAAACCGCTGGGGAAGCTATTGAAGGGCATTCCCGGGCTTGCAGGGGCAACTGTCTTGGGCGACGGGCAGGTCTCGATGATCCTGGCAGTCGATAGCCTATTTTAA
>JBEKFU010000027.1:0-42907 GCA_050013155.1 Thermacetogeniaceae bacterium
CATCGTCACAAGTCGTGGTAAACAATCCTGCCAGCCCGCTGCCGGTGAGCTACAATCCGACGCCTGTAGTTGTTACTCCTACAACGACTACCGGGACCACGACTACGGGAACCACAGGGACTACCGGCACAACAACTGTTCAGCCAGAGCAACCTGCCCCCGCAGGTCTGACCGCCGATGAGGCAACCCTATACGATCTGATCAACCAGGACCGGGCAGACTATGGCGTCAATCCCGTTTCTGTCAATATGACCGCCGTGCAGGCCGCCACGGCAAAGGCACAGGATATGATCACCAACGACTACTTCGGCCACGATTCGCCAACATACGGCATGCCCAGCCAGATGCTCACCGAATTCGGCGTCACCTACACGACCACCGGCGAGAACATAGCAGAGGTGGCGAATGTGGAAGTGGCAAACTCGGATTTCATGTCCGACACCGGCCACAAGGATAACATCCTGAACCCGGCTTTCACTCAGGTCGGCGTGGGTGTCATTCCATACAACGGCTACGAGGTGGTCGTGGAGGAGTTTATCGGGTAACAAAACAGCTTATCAAGTAATCAGAACAGAGCCAATGGGGCTGCCCCGAAAAAATTCGGAGCAGTCCCTTCTTATTCCGGAGGACCCTGCTGCGGCGCGAACACATCTCTGCCTGACAATCACCCACTCATCCCAGTTGGAGTCATTTTGACCTCGGCAAACATAACTATATAAGGAAGGACCATAACAAAACGGGTATCCTCTAGAGCAAATATCCGCTTCGTCCCCGTCCTTGTGGGCGGAGACGGCATTTATCCCCGCCTGTGGCGCCAAATAAGCAATAAGTGAAGAACATGCTGCAGAATATGTCAAATTTGACCGCGGTGGTGCATTATGGAGCCAATGAGAGAGGGGCCGGGAGCTCTTGCTGATGTGCTGGATAGGCTCTTGGACAAGGGTGTCATCCTCGATATGGACCTGATCATCGGAGTTGCCAACATCCCCCTGATTGGCATCAATCTCCGGCTAGTCATCGCCGCCCTGGAAACAATGCTCGACTATGGTTTTATGAGTTGGTTGGGAGGCACGAATGAAATTGCCAATACAGATCAATGAAGATAACTTGAAACAGGGTTTGCTGGGATTGGTGGTGGCACTGGTGGAGTTGGTCAAGGACGTATTATCCATGCAGGCGCTGAGGCGCATGGAAGGGGGCCGGCTTACGGATGAGGAGATCAACCGGCTGGGGGAGGCGCTGATCGACCTGAGCGAGGCCTTGGAGCAGATCAAGATGAATAACGATCTCGAAAAAGTCGTGCGCGACGTTCGCTGGAGCCTTGACGACCTGGTTGACGATGTGCTGGACCGCATGATCAACCCGGAACGCTGGGCTGAGGACATCCAGAAATAGCTAACCGGGCAATTCATGAATCCAACTGAGCCGTTACATTGATACTTTCCAGCCTAAAAAAATTGGCAACCCCATTTATCAACAAACACATTTTGAAAAATGTTGGCATATATTGTAATCGAAGTCAAAGGCAGATGGAAAGACCTATCGTGGTACGATCCGCGCCTCCTCTGTTGACTTCAAGGAAGAAAAACAGCCCAAGGCCAAAAGGAAAAGGAGGATGATGGTAGATGGCAGTCACCAAAAGTATTGATGCCAGCAGCTTGGTAGAGGTGATCGACCGGATCCTGGATAAGGGGCTGGTCATCGATGCCTTCATCAGGGTATCGCTAGTCGGTATCGAGCTGCTTGCAATAGAGGTAAGGGTGGTCGTGGCCGGAGTGGAGACCTACCTCAAGTACGCTGAAGCGATCGGTCTCACCAAACTGGCTGCACACCCCCATACCCCGGTTCTCGTTTAATTTAAGAACATGATTTCTGAGGCCTTATTGTCGAGACATACCTGTCTCGACAATTTTTTCCCGGAGAGGGGGTAACTTGATGAAATCGAAGAGGTTCTATTATGCATACGGCGTCATTGAGACCGAAGAGCCAGAAACTTGTTTCGCTGCGCTGCAGGAGAACATGTCCGCCGTTCACTACCGCGACCTCGCCCTGATTTTTCGCGAGGTCGCCACCTCTTCATTACAATTGACCAGGGAAAACGCTCTCACCCATCATCGAACGATCGCCCAAATTATGAAGAACCAGACAATCATCCCTTTCAGCTTCGGAACAATTTTTAAGGAGCCGGAAGAGATGACCGGGCTTCTGACAGCAGCTTACGGAGAGATCAAGAAAACCCTGTCACAGCTTGACAACAAGCTGGAATTGGGATTAAAGGTTATCTGGAAAAAAGAGGCTCTAACAAACAGGTTGGAGAGAGATTATGAGCATCTAAAATACTATAAGGAAGAGATCCTGGGCCTGCCCTCAGACAGTGCTTATGGCCCTGCTATTCTCCTGGGGCAGAGAGTGGAGGCTGCCATGAAAGAGATGCAGTCCTTTTACCAGGAGCGGATATACCCCCCACTGCAGGCGTTCTCGCTGGATGCCCGGCTCAATAAACCCCTGAACGAGCGCATGGTCTTGAACGCTGCTTTTCTGGTGTCCAGAGACCAGGAAACAGGGTTTGACGCCAAGGTGAACGAGCTTTATGAACAGCATCATGAGGAGTTTAATTTCATGTACTCAGGACCTTGGCCGCCCTATAACTTTATCGACCTGAAACTGGATCGTCATGTTATCCGCGATGACTACCCGCTCTAATACCCCCGCTTCTCCTCCTCCGCATCCGGGCTAACGCCCGGCCTGAAGAATGCGGAGCACAGGCGCATCCGGGCTTACAGCCCGGCCTGAAGAATGCGGAGTACATGAAGCGGTGGGGGCAGGAGGTAAGGAAATGCTTATATTCGACAACGTGATCATGGCGCCCTTTCGTGCCCTGTTGGAAATGACCGAGGCGATCTCCGCCGCGGCCCGGCGGGAGCTTGAAGACCCTGAGTATATTCAGGCCAAGCTGTTGGAACTGCAGCTTCTGTATGAACTCGGTGAAATAGAAGAGGCCGAATACGAAGCGGGCTACCAAGACCTGTCAGAAAAGCTGCAGGTCGCCCGACAATCAGGCGACCCTGATCATGATGAAGATGAAGAGGCTGAATAGCTACGTTTAACTTAGCTTTTCATAGAGGTCGAGGGCCATATGTACCAGCCCTTTGCGCTCGTAATCATAGGCGATGGCGAGGAGCGCCTTCCTGGCTGCTTCCGCCTCGCCTGTCTCGCCTGAACTGTCCAAAATCTTAAAATACAACTCGCAGGCCTGATGAAGCTGCCCGTCGTCTTCCAGTTTGCCGGCCAGTCGCAGCATGGCTGCCAGTATATCCCCGCCGGTCTTTTTCTCTTCCATGCTCTCACCTCTTTCTAAGCAATCAGTCTTCTCACAGTACCGGGGTGTCATTGCAAAGCTATACGGAGGCCAGGGCCCCGTGAAGTGGATGGTGATCCCCTGCCGTGCCTCGAGTTCACCCAACACCATTCCTATTTCCGAAATCTTTTCCCTTTCAACGAGAACGGATAGATTCAGCAGCATCTCCAGTCTGTCCAGGCGCTTTGGCTTGTTGATGGATGTTTGTACGGTTAAAGCCCGGATTCTCTCGAGATATGTCTGGCAGATTTCCTCAACTACGGCATCCGCCTTTTGCCTGATCAGTTTTTCAATCTTCTGCTGGTAAAAAAAGGCCATCCCTTTGGGCTTGCCCTGCAGTTCCTCCTGAAGCTGCCCGACCTCGCTGTCCGTGGACACTATTTCCTGCATAGCAGCCGCCCGGTCCCAGTTTACCTGAATGACCAGTTCCGCCTTGCCTTGCAAACCGTCCAGCTTATCCCGAAAAGATTCGTAGTTCTCCTCCAGCCAGGCAACGACCTGCGCCCTCGCCTGCTGCCCGGAGTCGCCCTTGATGATCACGTCAAAGGTCACGGGAAGCACTGTTCCCGCCTGATCCCAGACTGTATCGATAACCGCATGATGGGCAAACAGCCAGGCCCTTGCCTGTTCGCTCTCCCCCGCATAGGGAACTGCCGGGCAGTCGTGAACCACGGCGCCGATATCCCCGAAAACTACCTGGTAGACACCGGCGCCATTCAGGCCGCGCAGATCCAGGCCGGACAGGTCAAGCGCCGGAGCGACACAGTAAAGATAGCAACCACCCTGAACAGGAGCAGTTGCATCGGCGCCGGGCGGCATAAGGTTACCGTCCATCTCTCGCATCCCCTCCTCAATAGCTCTCCGGCAGCGGCACCAGGCGCTGCTTGACCTGGCGCGCCCGGGCGCTTTCCCAACCACACCACGGACACTGATCATTCAGCAGTTCAGCGGCATTGACCCGCTTGGAGCACTGGGGACAGGTTTCCTTAATCGTCTGGGCTTCCTCCCAGACCGGATTCTCCCGGTTGATCCCCGAGGGAAATTCCAGCCCGTACCGGGCCGCTGTTTCAAAGGATGCCAGCGCCGCCCTGATTTTGATGCCCAGCAGTTCCACCCCGGCCACGGAAACCGTGATGTCTGCGTTGATGATCAGGCCCTTGTCAAGGATCAGTTCCACGACGTCGGCCAGGCTCGACCCGCGTTCCCTGGCCGGCTGCAACTGTGCTGCCACCTCATCTTCCCCTCTCTCAAACCCCGTATAATACTATTTATATGCTGGTAGTATGAAAAGGGTGGCCTTCCAAACCTACCCCCGAAACAGGTGTCGGATACCGGGAGCCCCGCGCCCACAAGCGGCGGCGCCGGGTCCGCGCCATGTCCACCATGGCGCCGCCGGGCGCGCTCGATTAACCCCCCGGCCGTTGCAACAGGAGTGAGATCGCTTGCTGAAAATCGGCGCCGGTAATCTCCGGAGTATCCACCGCCCGGTCAGCGGCGCCCAGGTACCTGCGGATGGCCAGCCAGGTAGCCCGGTAACAGATATACTGCAGGTCCGCCCCGGCAAACCCTTCCGTCTCCCGGGCCAGGCGCCGCAGGTCGACCTCGGCGGACAGACGCTTCTTTCCGGTGTGAATACGCAGGATCTGCTCCCTGGCGCGCTGGTCGGGCAATGGCAGGGTCAACACGATGTCAAACCGGCCGGGCCTGAGCAGGGCAGCATCCAGCCGGTCGAGACGATTGGTGGCCCCAAGGACGATAATGCCCCGGGGCGCCTCGATGCCGTCCATTTCAGTCAGCAACTGGCCCAACACCCGGTCGCTGACTTCATCGCTGCCCTGGCCGCGCCGGCTGACCAGAGCATCGATCTCGTCAAAAAAGACGATACAGGGCGCAGCCTGCCTGGCGATACGAAAGACCTGCCGCACCGCTTTCTCCGACTCCCCCACCCATTTCGAGAAGAGTTCCGGCCCCTTGATGGAGATGAAGTTCGCCTTGCTGGCAGAGGCTACGGCTCGTGCCAGCAGCGTTTTTCCGGTGCCGGGAGGGCCTACCAGCAGTACACCCCTGGGAGGCGTGGCGTCCAAGCGCTGCAGCAGATCGGGGTAATAGAGCGGCCATTCCACCGCCTCCCGCACCTCCTGTTTGATGGTCTCCAGGCCGCCGAGTTCATCCCAGTCAACGTGGGGTATCTCCACAAAGACCTCTCTGACCGCCGACGGTTCGATCTCTGACAGGGCCTGGAGAAAATGCTCCTGGCGCACCTGCAGGTCGCTGATCAGTTCCAGGGGGTTGCCGTCCGATCCCGGTTCCAGACTGGGAAGCGCCTGGCGCAGGGCAAGCATGGCCGCCTCCTTGCAGAGCGCTTGCAGGTCGGCGCCCACGAAACCGTGGGTGTCCCGGGCAATCTCGTCCAACTGCACATCATCCGCCAGCGGCATGCCCCGGGTATGAATATGGAGGATCTCCCTTCTTCCGTTCTGATCCGGAACGCTGACGGCAATCTCCCGGTCAAACCGCCCGGGGCGCCTCAGGGCAGGATCGAGGGCGTTGGGGATGTTGGTGGCAGCGATGACGATCACCTGGCCGCGTGATTCCAGGCCGTCCATGATGGCCAGGAGTTGGGCAACGACCCTTTTCTCGACTTCGCCCCTGACCTCCTCGCGCCGCGGGGCGATGGCATCGATCTCGTCCAGAAAGATGATGCTGGGGGCATGGCTGCGGGCGGTGTCAAAGATCTCCCGGAGCTTGGCCTCGCTCTCGCCATAATACTTGTTGATGATCTCCGGCCCGTTGACGTGGTAGAAACTGGCCTTGGTCTCTTTGGCGATCGCCCGGGCAATCAGCGTCTTGCCTGTTCCCGGCGGCCCATAAAGCAAAACGCCCCGGGGCGGCTCGATCCCCAAATGCGTGAACACCTCGGGAAACCTCAGCGGCAGTTCGATTATCTCCCGGATCTTCCGCAGTTCCTTCGCCAGCCCTCCCACATCCTCATAGGTGATTGTCGCCTGGCTGCCATCGCCGCTCTGATCCTTTTTCAGCTTGATGGCGGTGGTGCTTTCGACCAGAACCGGTCCGGACGGCACGGTATCATGTACGAACAGTTCGACTGTGCTGCCGAAAAAGCCGATTCTCAAGCAATCACCCTTGGTAACGGGCAATCCCTCCAGAAGCCGGTACAACTGGCGATTGCCCTGGTCAAGGGCCATCTGGCGCTGCTTCAGCGCCAGGACCAGTTGCGCTGCCGGCTGGACGGCGGTTTTGCCGATGCGTCCCTTCTCACCCAGTCCCAGGCCGGCATTTTGCCGAATGGTGCCGTCGATCTGCATGATCTCCCGCCCGCGATACTCCGGATAGGCCGGCAGCACCCTGGCCACAGTGCCGCGTTGACCGGTAATGGTGACAATATCTCCCACCGCCAGCCCGATCCTCATCATGTCCGCCGGGTCAAGCCGCACGTTGCCCCTTCCCACGTCCTTGGCCATGGCCTCTGCCGTTCCGAGAACAAGCTCGGTCAAAAAATATTACGCCTCCCTTTCTCCCACTTCCCGCCTCTCACTTAGGCAAGCGGATCTCCAGTATGCCGTTGGTCAACGATATCGATGCCTTGTCGAGGTCTGCCGCCAGGGGGAGGGGAATGCGACGGGTAAACTGCCGTTCCCCATTGCCGGCATTGAGAACCAGGTCGTGGCCCTGTGCCTCCAACTGTACGTCCGAGGCAGACACCCCCGGGATCTGGACGACAATTACCACTTCCCGTGGTTCGTCAAACAGGTCATAGGCAGTCTCGACCTGGGCAGGCGGCATTGTCACTGAAGGTTTCGGGCCTTGCCTGTCTATGCCCTGTCCGGCTAATGTGCCGAAGCGCAGGTGAAAATCATACATGCCTGCAGCCAGGTCCGGCGCGATCTCGTCCAGTCTCCCCTTGCGGTTGATCTCCAGCCCCTGATCTCCGGCCTGCTGCAGAAAACGGACGAGACCGCCCATCTCTTTAAAAAGCTTCTCCAGGCCCATACTGCGCCTCCTCATCGGGGACATTCCATCAGGGACATTTCTCTAAGAGGTGTGTCCCCATTCCTTGAGATCTGGTTCAAACTCCGTGATCGGTTTTGATCGTCTTCATCATTGCCTTAATCTCTGCCACACGCTCATCGATAACCGCAATGCGTTCCGACAGAATTTGGCGCGTCCTCAGCAACCGGCCCTGTTCCGATGCCAGCCTGTGCAGTTCAAAAAAGACATTGTCCTCGTTTATTCTCGCCGGTTGCAACCTGACAACCGATACCGCCTTAACGGGTCCCATCTTCTCACCCCCACCGCTCGCCTGGGGGACATCCCTCGACGAGACGTGTCCCTATTCCTCACGGCGTGGCCCCACACCGTAGAATCTGTTCGATCACTTCATTCAACCTGCTATGCAGAATGTCGCGGGGCGCTCGATTGCCATTTCTCCTGTTCACTTCGGAGCCGAGCACATCCAGGCACACCTCCCCGAACAAGTCGCTGTCCGGTGCAATATGTTCCTGCTTGATAATGGTGGCAATGAAGATACTGCGGCGCAAAGCGGTGGTAAATCCGGGAAAGGCGGCGCTGAACCGCCTGACGATGTTGACCACCCGGGTCGCCTCCTGCACGGACAGCCCGGACCTGGTGGCTGTTATGGTAGCTTCCGTTTCCAGGTCCATCTGGCCGAGCTCGATTGTGATCATCCGGTCGCGCAGGGCGTCCTGGCTCTTGAAAACCCCGGCGTACTCCTCTGGGTTGCTGGTAAATATGGAGCGGAAATGTGGGCTTACCTTGATGCTTTTTTCCCCGGGCTTCAACCCCGGCAGTTGTAATTCTTTCTCTTCCAGCACCGAAAGCAAAATATTGTTGGCTTCCGGGTGCGAGCGGGTAAACTCGTCATAGACGAGCGTCATGCCCTCCTGACAGGCTGTTGTCAGCCTCCCGTCCGTCCAGCGCCGTTCAATGTCTTCCTCTTTTTTCAATACCGAGTGGACAAAATTATCTACCAGGAGACGGACGCGAACGCCCATAAAACCACCGGCCATATCGCTGGAACTCATTTCATGATCTCCGTGAATCAGCATCACCGGACGGTTGAGGTAATGAGCCAGGTACAGGGCGAGGGATGTTTTGCCGGTTCCGGAGGGTCCCTGAAAATGGACGGGGAAGCCTGCATCCAAGTAAGCCAGTGCCCTGCTGATGATTTTACTCAGGTGCCCGGTAACCACAAAATCTTCTTGAACCCAGGAGGATGGCGCTGGTTGAGAGATCTGCCTGGTCATGGAATCACCTCATTCTGATATACGCCCGGGATTTTTTCCCGGACGATTGACAATACAAGTTGTCGCCTGGCGTGTTGCCAACTACGACTGCTTCAAGCGGCCTTCATCCCGCAGGCGTTCCATTTTAGCTTCCATGTCTGCATAAATTGTCGCCGCCGTCATCAACTCTTTCTGAACAGCCGTCCGCTCTTCCTCAAACTGCTTGAATAGCAATTGCACACGCTTTTCCAGGTCTACCAAAAAGCCAGCCAGATTTTTCTTAAGTTCGGCGCCCATTTTTTGGCGTTCCGCTTCAAAGCGGGCTATCATGTCGTTGACATCCCGGTCCAGCCTCTGCAGATCTTGCCTTCGTTTGATAAATGATCCGATCACTTCCTCGGCAAGGCTTTGCATATTATCAACAAGAGTACCCATCTGTGTTCCTCCTTGATATTACATATTTAACTTGCATAACTAATATATGACAGGTTCTTGCCTGATGTTCGAAAATGCTCTCATTCTCATTTTATATTTTATATTCGCCGGCCCCATGCGTCCGCTTGCCCACCATCAAACGCTGCAAGACCTCGCTCTTGTCTTCTTTTTGGGGCCCCCGGTATGCCAGGGATTGTTTTACCCGGGATGATAGCCCCGAAACCATGTCTTCGGACGATAGCCCTGAAGCCATGTCTTCGCATTCGCTTACGGCGTCATCATTTTCCCGGGGGCATTCGGCGGGCTGTCCGGGCAGTTGCAGCCAGGGTTGCTGATGCATCACCAGGGGTATGATCTGATCCGGTCCGGGGGCAGCCGGAACATCCCCATCGACCCTCACGCTATCATCACTATCATCAACGACTGTTGTTTCAGAGATATCGGGCCGCCGTTCCGGCTGGGCGCCTGCCAGCACTTCCCCGGCTCTCATCCGCAGTTCCTTCAGACCGTGCTTAAACTGGAATCTCAGCGATAAATTATTCCTGATCACTTTTTATCCCTCCTGATTGGAGACAAAACTTGAATGCCGTATGATCAATATATGCGCCAGTTTTTCATAACGTCAGGTACGCGGCTGCGGACGGTTCTCCTGCTTCCGGGCGACGGCAGCCGTTTAGACGCCTCTCTGCTTGCCCCGATCCGGCAAGCCATTCCTGCATCTGTGCCTTCAATCAAAAGGAGGGAGCCGCCTTTCCGGCTCCCTCCTTGACAAGCGCCGACCTTCCCGGATCGTGAGTTACAGTATTACCTGCTGGTAGTTGTGTGCTGCGTCAGGACTGGTATCGGCGGCAAGTTCGTTTGTTGACACTTTGGCTTTCAATAAACGACCCACGATCTCAGGCTTTGATTCTTTTTGTAGTTCCTCGAAGAGCTCGGCCTTACTGGTTCCTTGAATAGGCATCGAAGTCATTTAATTCACCCCTTGCACCAGCATGGCCACCTTGGTCAGCACGACAAGGTCGAGATCGATGAAGTTGTTGACCCTCGTGCCTTCCGATTTGCTGAAGATGACCCGCGCCTTGCACACATTCTCCGGAGCAAGATCGGTGACGTTAACCTCGGTCAGCCAGAGGATCTGTCTCCCGATGGTCGCCGAGGGAATCAACATGCACAAACCGGTGCCGATCTCCAGGTGCTGTTTATTCAGCCACTTGACGGTCACCGTCAGGTTGCCCGGATCAGTGCTTGAAGGTGCTTCCACAGCGAAGCTCAACAGCAGGGACGACCTGGGGATGCCCAGCAATACATCCTGGGTTATGCTGGCGATTCCGGGCCCCAGGCGGGCCGTCGCTGTTCCTTCGAACGGATTGTTGTCGTTGACGCTGGCGTTAGTCGCGCTCCAGAAGTTCAGCCCTTCCTCAAAACTGGGGTTCTGTATCAGGTTAGACATGCACACCACTCCTTGGTTTTTATTAATTTATAGCCCATTTTATACCGGTCTTCCATTCACATTATATGAGGGTTCCCATAATATGGTTACCATTTCCTGGTCTGTGATAAAAACCTCTTCAGGAAACTTCTCGAGGTTCGATTCGAGCTCCGAACCTCGAGGATCTGCGGGACGGGATAACAGATGTAGCAACTTTTCCGGTTCTGCATATAATATCCAGGTAGCTTAAGTGCCCATAATATGGCATGAAGGGAGAATAATAGATGAATCCTGAAGATAGTACCATTATTGGATCCTCTACAGAGGAACTGTTCGAGGACACACATCCTCCTTCTCAAAATTCGCCGGAAGCCGGCAAAACGCCGCCGTGCACCGAATGTAAATATCCGCAGCCCGAAGAGCCCGGGTCGGAGTTGCCGGAAGAGGATGTTGAGCAGGAGGAAACACCGGAAGTTGTCGGAACACAGCAGTGCCCCAACTGCGATCTGCTGCAGACTGAAGAGGAGCCGACGCCGGACATAGAGCTTTATTGTGCATGTTCAAATCCAGATGCCGCAGAACATGGAATTCCAATCGCACCTGAGCAGGTGCTGGCACAATACAATTCGCGACCTCCCCTGCTGATCGAGACACGTCCTGGACGTGCCGTCCCTACCGCCCCCATACAGATCAAACCAAACCCTGGACGTCCTGTCTACCATGCTCCCATCCAGATCAGACCAGATCACGCACAGCCTGTTCATGTCGCTCCCATACCGATCAACACATGCTCGAGACGACCTGCCTATGCTGCTCCCATACTGAACAATCCAAACCCGGCACACCCTGGTTGCGCCGCTCCCAAAAGACACTGAGGAGGGGGCGGACGCTAAAGCGGCAGGTTGTCGCCAATATTCAACGAGTTCTTGGCTTCAGTGGGGGATTGCCTTCTCCCCACTGAAGCCAAGAACTCGTTAATACAGTGATGTAGCTGCTCTTACCTGTGTGCCCGTTTTCTCTCAGGCCGGGCGTTAGCCCGGATACGGGCGCCCACCGCTTCATGTACTCCGCATTCTTCAGGCCGGACTGCAAGCCCGGATGCGCCTGTGCTCCGCATTCTTCAGGCCGGGCGTTAGCCCGGATGCGGAGGAGGAGAAGCGGGGGCATTAGAGCGGGTAGTCATCTGTGGGAAAAGGGAGGAGCACAGATCCTCCCTTATTTCTATATATTGAAAAATAGAGAACCGCATTTAGTGGTTGGTGGTCGCGCCTGTTCCTTCGTGCCCGGAAGGCACGGTAGCGGATTTGAGCGTGCTCCAACCACCCCGGCACTAACGTAAGGCGTTCATGGCATTCATCACTGATCAAATTTATGGCACTAACCGGCGAAACTACCAGATTACGTTAGTGCCGGGCCAACGACCAAAACGAGGTGAGAGTATTGACCGGACAGATCAGCGCCTCTGTTGAAAAGGATTTCCTATCCACATTTTATCTTCCCCTACCAGGTTATCCCATTTCCTATCAAATCGACAACGTGGTTATGCAATGTGAGCTTGTGTTTAAAAAAAATATCCTGGTTTTCGGTAAATACGACCTGGTTTTCTGCTATCCAGATACAGTAAACGAGCTTGAACCTGGATACAGCGCCGCGAGTTTAACCCGCACTTTTTGCGAACCCATATTGCTCACCGGGTCGGACATACTTGAAATGCTGTCTGGCGGGATAATCGATATCCAGGCGGCCTTCGGCCAACCGTTGCATGTACGGATCAAGCTTGGCAAGCCTTTGAACTTGAAGCCCTGGGAACGTCTAAAAAGCCTGCTCTTACGTAAAACATGGGTTGAAGTAGTCATAGAGGGTCGGATCACAGCGGAGATCGCCCGGAACCACCGCAACACGGACCTGGAAATTGAGGAATTTCAGTCGCACACCAGGGCCTGCATAACTGTGGAACAAGATGACATGGCCATACAGCAAAAAGAGGCGGCCATCGACCTGGAAGCGCTGGCTGAGCAGGTGCAGAAAATCATCAGCCGGCGCCAGGAAGAAAAGACTTCCCTCGATCTGGAGGCGATGACTGAACTGGTGCAGAAAATCATCAGCCGGCGCCAGGAAGAAAAGACTTCCCTCGATCTGGAGGCGATGACTGAACTGGTGCAGAAAATCATCAGCCGGCGCCAGGAAGAAAAAGCGTCCAAAGATGAGGCGGCGCGCCAGGAAGCGTGTGCAGAGCGGTCAAACGCCCCTAAGCAGGACGCAATACCGCCTGGTCAGGGAGAGCCCGAAGTATTGAACACAGCCAAGGTGACCGAATTGGTATTGAACATCCTGCACGCCCGGGAGGCTGCAAGGGCCATACAAGAACAGCACAGGTCGCAGCGCCCCAATACAAGTGAACGCCAGGGATATTTCAACGCCCCTCACCCGGAGGCTACCCGGTACCCGCGGGCATCCGCCCGGGAACCCGCTTGCGGGTGGGGCGGCGTGGGGTGCCCGCCGGTACCTGTTCAGATGCCGTTGGAGCAGATCCCCAGCCGGCCCGGTTTCGAAGCAGTCATTCATAATCCACCGCCGAAACCGCCTGGCGCCGGCGGGTGAGAAGGCACAGTCAAGCTGCCCAGTTGGGTGGAGAACCCCTGTGAATTCCTGAGCAAGATCCGCTACCATCCTCCTGAAAAGCCCGCTGACTGCTCCCGTGCTCCGCATTCCCAATGAAGCACAGCAAAGGCAGCGGTTGTCCGCTGCCTTTGCCAGCGATACCCGGTCTGAGCCTTACCTGGGGTCGACCGTCCCTGTCGCCAGGAAGCCGTTGATGGTGACGGTGAGGATGGGCAACCCTGTCGTGGTGGTTCCGGTCTGAGTGAAGATGAGCGAGCAGGTTGTGGCGCTGTCGTGGGCAACTCCCACAACGTCGACGAATTCGAGCGGGATCGGGAACGATACCAGTTTGCCCAGAAACGTGAATTGGACAACGTCGATGGCGCCCTCTAAGCCGCCGATCGTGGGGAAGCTCGCCGTTCCGGTCAGGTCGGTGGTTGCGATGGCGACCTGTACGCCGGCCCTGTAGATGTAAACCGTCACGCCCGAAGCAGGGCCGTTCATGCCCAGGCCCAACAGGACGACCGTCGGGGTGCCCTGACAACGCTCCGGCGGGAAGAGCGGCGTGGGCGGGCACGCGAACCCGGGTTGTGCCAAGAAGGTGCATGCCGGTACCTCGCAGAAGCCGTAGCTCGGCACCAGCAGCTTCACAGGGGCCGTCACCTGGATCTCCTTGCAGATCTTGCCGGTGCAGGCGAGCACTACCGGCAGGCCTGTCGGGCTGGCGAGCAAGGTGCAGGTGCAGTCGCCGAAGCTCAGGATATCGCACGTGATATTAGTTCCGGGCGGTACCCACAGATCTGCCCGTGCCGCTCCCGCCAGGGTGAGAGTGGGCGTGCAGACCGTTACGCCGGCCACGAGAATGGGAGCGCTGACCTGGAATGAGTTGATCACCAGCACCTCTTCGAAATACGGCGTCAGTGGCGGTGTCACCGCCACTGTCCCGGCGAAGGTACAGGTTGCGCTACCCGGAATAGGGCTGCAGGCAACGGCGGCGCCCGCCGGTATGGTGACGCCCGGGCAGGCCGATGAAACAGGTATCTGGCTGGTTACGAGTTCCTCGGTAAAGCACTGGTCGTAGACCTTGTTGACCAGGATGCAGTCCTTGGCGGTAAACGACGGGCAGGTTGGTATGGTCACCCCTGCGATCACTGTAAATCCGCATTCGCCTGGCGTAATTGGCATATGGTTTCCCTCCTGATGAAGATTTTTTAAGAGTACAGTCAATTGGTTAATCGTGACTGGTGATACATTATACGGTAAATACAAAGAAATGTGATTCCTCTCGGTAACAGTTCTCCTAAATTTTTCATATCGTAATTAGGTAGCAATCATGTCTGGATCAACAGGTGTATGGCGCATGGATAGTCATGAGGGCACAGTCGGCCAGGATACCGGGCAGCGCAGGGAGAAGACGCTACGCAACATCTCCATCCTCAAGCAGGCACTGGCGGAGAGACCTGGCGATCCCTTCCTGGGCTACAATCTCGGCCTCAGCTTCTATGCCCTGGGAGATTTGGAAAACTCCCGCCACCATTATGAAGCGGTCAGGCAGCATCTCGATCCCGGAGACATGTTTACTGCGACGTTTTTCCGAAACTACGCCATCTGCCTGGGCGACCTGGGTGACTTCGCGCAAGCGCTCAACCTGATCGACGAGGGCCTGGCCTGTTTTCCCGACTACCCTGACCTGTACTTTATCAAGGGGGAGCTTCTTTTTGACCTGAACCTGATGGCCCAGGCAAAAGACAGTTTTTTAAAGTGCCTTCGCTTCCATGCCCTGCCGGAATATGTCACCACCGAGGGGGTCACCGGCCACCTGGCGCTTCAGAATCTGGCCGAGGTCTGCGCCCGTCAACAGGATCTCGATGAGGCCGTGGCCTATCTCGAACAGGTATTGAGAATCAGGCCTGCATATGAATTGTTTGCCCAGTTATGCTCGCTGATGAGGCAAAAGGGTCTGAATGAGGGTGAGGTGGCAAAATACCTGGAAAACGGCTTCCACCTCGACCACCCTGCAATTGCCCGGCTACTGCTTGACATCAAGGAGGCAGGTTACAGCCGGGAGGACCTGCAACAACTGGAGGACGCCCTGCACGGCGGTATCGCCACAGCCGGTGTCTACTACCTGCTCGGCACGGCATGCGCCAATCTCGACAGGCACGACCAGGCCTTCGTGTACTTCGCTCAGGCTGGTCTGCAGGAGCCCGGCAATGAACTCTATGCCGCCTGCGCTCTGGAACAGCTTGCCAGCCAGTGTCTGCTGCACATCACCAGGATGCTTGACCTGGAAAATGGACAGGTGGAACTGCGCAAGGAGCTGTTCAGGTTGGCATCCCTGAGACACAAGGCACAACGGCTTAAACAGGACCTGCTGCCTTGAGAAGTGAGAGGTGGGAATGACGTAACGATGGAACAGGTGACTCTGAGCCTCTGCATGATCGCCAAAAACGAATCCGGGAATATTGGGCGCTGCCTGCAGAGCGTCAAGGATTTTGTGGACGAGATCATCGTCGTCGACACCGGCTCCACCGACGATACCGTAGACATTGCCCGGGACATGGGAGCGACGGTGATCGAGACGGAATGGCAGGATGATTTCAGCCTCGCCCGCAACGCCTCACTCGATAGGGCGACCGGGGACTGGATCCTCTTCCTTGACTGCGACGAGGAACTGGCCCCCGGGAGCGGCTCCGAGCTGCGGGCGCTGATCCGGGACAGCCGCTATGAAGCCTACTTCATCCAGGTGTCCAACCTGACGGAAACGGGCTCCAAGTTCCTCGCTCCCAGCGTGCGCCTGTTCAGAAACAGAAAGGCCTTTCGTTTCGAGGGCCGGATCCATGAGCAGATCGCCACCTCGATCATTGCCAATAAGGGCCAGCAGAGCATCGGGCAGTGCAGCATCTCGATCATCCACCACGGTTACAACGGGCAGCAGTCCAACATCCAGGCAAAAATCAAGAGAAACCTGAAACTCCTGGGTATCACGGCAGATAAAGAAAAAGACGGTTTCTTCTATTACAACCTGGGTGTGGAGCACCTCCGCCTCAGGGAAATGGAAAAGGCCCTCGATTGCTTTTTAAAAGCCGCCAAACTGACGGCGGCCAACCTGGGGTATGCCCCAATCCTTGCTCTCAGAACCGCTACCACCCTGATGGACATGTCCAGGTACCGTGATGCTGTCAGGCACCTGAAATACTACCAGGGTATTTACGGGAATTTCAACGACCTGTTTCTCCTGGAGATGCTCTGTTACCTGCACTGCGGTTGGTACTCACAGGCCGGCGAATGCCTGCAGAGGTATTTCGCCATGCCTCCCGCCCCCACCTGGTATCCAACAGAAACGAACTACTGCGGGACTTCGGCCGAAGAATACAGGGACTGGCTGCAGGGGCGCCCCATCCCCAAGGATTATCCGGGGATCAGTGCCTGCATTATTGGCAGGGACGAGGCGGACCATATTCGCCACTGCATTCACGGCATCAACGAGATCGCCAGGGAGGTGATCTACGTCGATACGGGCTCGACCGATGATACCCCGGCCATCGCTTTCCAGCATGGAGCGAAGGTCTTCGCCACCCCGTGGTCCGGCAGTTTCTCCGTGGTGCGCAATCTTAGCCTCGATCAGGCCTCAGCAGAGTGGGTCCTGGTTCTGGACGCCGATGAGATGCTGCCGGAAGAGAGCAAAAAACAGATTGTGGAGTTGCTCAAGAAGGCCCCGCCGGATGAGGGCGGGTATATCCTGAAAATCTGCACCTTCCTCGATGGCAGCATATCCCCTGCCAACTGCCACATTACCGGAAGCTGCAGGCTGTTCCGCCGGGTACCCGCCCCGGGTACCCGGCAAGGCGGGCACGGCCCGGATGCTCGCTACCGGGGAGCGGCCGGTGAAGAGGTAGTCACATCACTGCAGGCATCCGGCCAAACCGTTGCCCCGGCAGAGATCACCGTCAACCACCTACACTACCAATCAGAACCAAAAAGCATCGCCCGAAAAAGACAGTGGAAAATCGATGCCATCAACCAGGGTCTGCAGGAGGACCGCCTCACCTGCAACTACTTGCTGGGCACGGAGCTTTTCTACGCCCGGGACTTCGACGCGGCATCAGACCGCTTTGAAGCCTGCCGCAAGCTGAGCGATATGGCCTGTACGCCGGACTTTTTCTATTACTACGCCCTGTCCCTGATCAATACCCGGGATTACAACTGTGCAGTGGGAATCCTGGAGGAGGCATCGGGACTCTTCCCGGATTATACCGATTTGACCTACCTGCTGGCAGTTGCCCATAGCGCCCTGGGGAACACAGAGGCCGCAGAAACGCTGTTGCGCCGCTGCCTGGAACTGGGTGACGCCCCCTGGCAGAAGTACCTTGCCAGCCCGGGAACGGGAAGTTTCAAGGCAATGTACTCCCTGGGGACGGTCTTGGCGCAGCGGGGTCTCTTCTCCGAAGCTGCCGACCTGCTTTTTCAAGCCACTGCCCTGCCCGGGGGATTTGAGCAAGCCATTGAAGGCATCGTCATTTTGAGCGATAAACTGGATGTCCCGCTGGAGCAGATATTAGAGGAGAAGGGGCTCCTAAATCCCGTGAGCATCAGCGCCGTCGCCAAAACCTGCGCCAAAATGCTGCGCTTCCAGGACAGCCTGCGCTACCTGGACATGGCCTACGACGAGGTTGTCAAGGGGCCGGCGCCGAGAAACTTCACCTGCATCATTCAGGCCATCGACCTGTTGATCAAGATGTTCTGCCGCGGCCCGGCGCCGGGCGCTGAACCCGCGATCTGTTGACTGTCTAAGCACGTCAAAACCCGGGGCATGGCACATCCCGGGTTTATGAATAAATTGAACCAACCTTCAAAGCTAAGCTATGCCCCCTGATCATCCAGCGTAGTATTTGATCCGGTCCTCGCTGCACGGAACAGTTTCTACGCAAACAGTCGTGGGATCACAGAGATTGGTCACATGAAGGGAGATGGTAACTTGGCCGGAAACAGAAGTCGGCGTCGTTTCGATGCTGCCGGGGTCACAGGTGGCAGAGCAGGTTACTTTGGGTTCGCCGCACCCGCACGGACAGAGGGTGACACCGGCAGGCAGAGTAATGCAAGCCGATTGTCCGGTTATATCGCAGAAATCCAGGAAGGTGCATGAACAGACGCATTTAAGGTCAGCTTCGTCCTTCTCGCGGTGGTGCTTGTCGAGATAGGCATATTCAAACTGGGCATCATAGGAAAAGCGTAGCGTCGGCGGCGTTGTGCTCAAATCCAGTTTGGCATCATAACAGCAAACGTTGCACTGGTTACCCGGTGCGACAGGCGTGAAGCAAGGGTCGTGACAGGTCAACGTTATGGCTAAGACTGGATCGAATGAGGTGACTTCATAGGCACAAAGCTTAATTAATGGCATTTTTATACCTCCTTAAATAAATCTATGCCAAATCCGCTTATATTATATGTTACCGGGATTAAAGGGGTGCCTTTCTAAAAAATAACAGTTGTGCTCATGGTTAAAAAATAACAGTTGTGCTCATGGTATTATATTCCGGAAAACCTGCCTCTGTGGAAGAGATTGACAGGGGAGTAGGTATGGAGTTGGCGATAGCTGGCAGGGCCAGTCTGATACAGGTTCCGGCCGCGGCTATCGATGGCTACGGTGGCGGGGAAGTCCTCGATCACGAAGCGCCACAGCGCCTCGGTGCCCAGGTCATGATAGGCGACCACCTGCGCCTCTTTGATGCAGTGCGACAGCAGGGCGCCGGCCCCGCCGGTGGCCGCCAGGTAAACGGCGCCGTTCTGCCGGATGGCCGCAATCACATCGGGGCTGCGGTCGCCCTTGCCGATCATCCCTCGCACTCCGTAGGCCAGCAGTTGGGGCGTGAAGGCGTCCATCCGCCCGGCGGTGGTCGGCCCCGCCGCTCCGATGACCCGGCCTGGACGTGCCGGAGTCGGTCCCACGTAGTAGATGACCTGCCCTCTCAGATCTACCGGCAGGTCCTGGCCTCGAGCCAGGGTTTCGGCAAAACGCCGGTGCGCCTGGTCACGCGCCCCGAAGATCACTCCGGACAGCAGCACCTGCTGTCCAGCCTGCAGCGCCCTTGCCGTTTCCGCATCGAAGGGCGCCTTAATCCGCATGCATTCATCCATTCTATCTCCTCCAGGAGCAGACAGGGGGACGGTTCTTTGTCCAAGTAGTGTTTTGGACTATGTTAAGCGCTGGGTCATTCTATATGCCGCCTTGCTGTCAATCCGGCTGGCCTTGCACAATTTGCTTTTGTAATGCGCGCTGCTATTGCCCGGACCATATCCAGGTTTTATGCCGCAGGGCGTGGCAACCGATGTTCACCGCCACCGGCAGCCCGGCGATGTGGGTCGGATAAGTCTCCACATGCACGGCCAGGGCGGTCACCCGGCCGCCGAGCCCCTCGGGGCCATAACCCAGGCCGTTGATCGCCGCCTTCAACTCGCTTTCCAGGGCAGCCAGGTTCGGGTCCTGGTTGGGCTCATCCAGCGGCCGCAGCAAGGCTTTCTTGGCTAGCAGCAGGGCCTTGTCCGCCGTTCCCCCCAGGCCGACCCCTACCGATACCGGCGGACACGGGTTCGCCCCGGCCCGATCCACTGCCGCCACCACGAACTGCCTGACCCCCGCCAATCCGTCCGCAGGTTTCAACATGCCCAGGGCGGTGCAGTTCTCGCTGCCGAATCCCTTGGGCATGATGGTGATGCGGAAGCCGTCCCCGGGCACGATGTCGTAATAGACCACCGCCGGGGTGTTGTCGCCGCTGTTCACCCTGCGCAAAGGATCAGCAACCACCGAGGCGCGCAGATAACCGTCCCGGTAGCCCCGGGCCACCCCCCGGTTGATGGCGTCAGCCAGGCTCCCGCCGGTGATATGGAGATCCTGGCCGACCTCCACGAAGGCGAGTACCATCCCGGTATCCTGGCAGACGGGGACCCGCCCCGATGCAGCGACCCCGGCGTTGGCACAGAGCTCGTTCAGGATGCGCCGCCCGGTGGGGGAATCCTCCTGCTGCCCGGCCTCATCGAGGGCAGACAGCACATCGGGTGGGAGGTCAAAATTAGCCTCCTGGCAGAGAGCGGCCACCTTGTCCGCTATCAGGTCTGCGCCGAGTTCCCGCACGCTACTGTCCTCCTGCGCCGCATTCGCAATTACTCTCGTTCAGGCTAACTTGCTCGACCTGGAACGGGAAATCGCCCAGAAACTGCCTACCGGAGGAGTAGAACGAGGCAGTAGCGCCGCTGGCGAAGAAGCGGTGCTCTGTCAGGCCCTGCGCCGCCGCACCCGCTGAAGCGGGTTCCCGGCGCCCGCAAGCAACGGCGCCGGGTCCGCGCCCGCAAGCGGGCTCCCGCCCGGAGCGCCGGGCGCGGCCGCGCCCATCCCCGCCGGCGGCGTCCGTCTGTAAGGCAAGCAGGGCAGCCAACTCTTTTACCGTCTCTTCGGCCGGGTCCACCACCTCCACCGCTTCTCCGGCCAGTTCTCTGATCACCGGCGCCAGGAAGGGATAGTGGGTGCAGCCCAGCACTATGGTATCCACCCCAGCCTCCTGAAGTGGCTGCAAATACTGCCGGGTCGCGGCCCGGACCTCCGGACCGTCGATCTTCCCCGACTCCACCAGGGGAACGAACTGGGGGCAGGCCTGGGCAAACACCGTCACCCCCGGATCGTAAGCCTGGAAGCCACGAGTATAGGAGCCGCTGTTGACGGTGGCGGCGGTGGCCAGGACACCGATCCGCCGGTTGCCGGTGACCTGCAGGGCTGCCCTTACTCCGGGCTCCACCACGCCCAGCAAGGGCAGGTGGTACTTCCGGCGGAGCACCGGCAGCGACACCGAAGTGCTGGTGTTGCAGGCGGCAACCACCACCTTGACATCAAACCGCAGCAAGAAAGAAAGGATCTGGTCGCCGAAAGCGATAATCTCCGCAGAGGGGCGCGGGCCGTAAGGAACCCGGGCCGTATCCCCGAAATAGACAATGCTCTCATCCGGCAACTGCTTCAGTATCTGCCTGACCACACTCAAACCGCCCACACCGGAATCGAAAACGCCGATGGGTTGACTGCTGTCCAAAGAGTTTCATCTCCATTTCCCGATGCTGGAATCTCCCTGTCTGACAACCCAGCCCGGCACGTTAGATTATATCACAATTTTTTGCCCAGCACCGCCGGGCGCGGTTCGCTACGTTCAAATCAAGGTGGTGCCGGACGCTTTTGCGGGCGCGGTATGTTTTCGGTGTCGAGCGTATATAATTTTTTAATAAAGGATCTTTACAAACCCTGCCTGTCCATATATAATGATTATAATTACTTGAATTCGCCCACCTTCGCCTTATTTCTTGATCTCACCACGGTAAAGCGCCTATTTTCATCCGATATTTTCGTCTAATCTCACCATACTCTGAGAAGAACCCTACTGCCAAGACGAACCACCATCCAGCCCGTTTAGTGCGATAAAGTTCATGCATTGCATCATCCCGAGGAGGGGGTGGAACAACAGAGTTTGAAAGCCGGGTAGGATCTCTTTATATGTTCCTGTGGGGTTGTCAAAAAATGTTTTATGGTCACCTGGTATGGTATCACTGGTCTGTAACGGTATTTATCTAATGATTCCAATGCGAAGGAGGTCTTTGAATGAGTGACGAAGTTAAACAAATGAGTCTGGCAGCCTCAACTCCCAACCCAGCCGCCCTGGGTCTGGCGGGGTTCGGCGTGACCACCTTCATGCTGAGCATGTTCAACGCCGGTTTCCTGCCTGGGGCTGCCATGTTGGTGGTGCTGGGGCCGGCCTTCTTCTACGGCGGCTTGGCACAACTGTGTGCCGGCCAGCAGGAGTACAAGACTGGCAACGTCTTCGGCGCCACCGCCTTCTCCTCGTACGGCGCCTTCTGGCTGGCTCTGGCCACCGTTCTCCTGCTGATGGCTCTCAAAGTCGTAGATTTCGGCGCCAGCACAGGAGCGGCGCTCGGCATCTTTATGATTGGGTTCACTATCTTCAATACTTACATGTGGATCGGGTCTTTCAAGCAAAGCATCGCTGTATGCGTGATCTTCACCACGTTGGAGATCACGGAAATCCTGCTTGACATAGGCTTTTTTGGACATGCTGCATGCACTACATGGGGTGGATACTGGGGCATCATCTGTGCCTTGAGCGCCTTGTATGTCTCTGCTGCAGTCGTACTCAACACGGTTTACAAGAAAACCATACTACCGGTCGGACCCCTGGACAAATAAGACTCAACCCCTACCCGGCTAAAAAACCGGCAGAAACCTGCCGGTTTTTTTTCGAATTCTGTAACTCTTCAGGGTAGACCCCATGCCGCAACCGTTGGCACCGTCAGAGCATTCGAAGGGAAAGGCCAATCGAACATCGAACTTCCCGGTGTGCAGGCGGGGCTTTCCTCCGCATCCGGGCTGCGCCCGGCCTGAAGGCCGGCTCAAGGCTCCGCCTTGGCTGAAAGCCCGCCGGCACACCGGGAATGCGGAGCACAGGAAGCCTGCCAACATCGAGGACGTCCTATTCCTGTTTGTTAACAAAGGTCAGGTTGCGGAGCAGCGGCTCATCGATCGGGATGTGCCCTGTCAGGGTGTCTTTCTTCTGGCCGCCAACCAGGATCTGCACCCGCTTCACGTTGTGGAACTCTGTCAGGGTGTCCACCAGGGCATAGACCGCCAGCGCCTCATCCTTGGGCCTGAGCTTGTCCTTGGCCACAGATCCCGCCAGGTCGACCACACAGGTGCCATTGGTCTTGATATTGACGCTGCGCACCTGCACACCTGCCGGGATGCTTGCTATGGCGTCAACACCCTGGGCAGGCCCCAGGCAGAGGGCGTCCACGATTTCCTTGGCAATCCCCGGCGCCTTGTCCACCTCAATGGTGGTGGGCACCAGGTAGCGGCCTTGCTTATCCTTGAAGTAGACCGTCACCTTGGTTTTTTCCACCTGGGGCGGCGGATTGCTCAGGCCTCCGGTGTTAAGGTCGGGCACGCCCTGGTCAACTGTTGGTTGTCCCTCCAACGCCTGCAGCTTTTCCGTCAGGTTGCAGCCTCCGCCCACTACCAGAAAAGCAGCCACCATGACGACCAGAAATACCAACCGCAGGTGAAAGAGGCGCCGCTCCTTTTCTTGCTCCTTCAACTTCTCAAAATTCCACACGTTCACCTCTCCTTCCTTAATATGGTTTTTAATGTCTCATTAATCCTATGATGGAAGGAGGGGTTTTATTCACAATATTTCAGTCTGGCAGGAGGTGATCTGGGCGTCCATCTGTTCCATGAACCGTACCACAGCGCCGAGCATCTGGTCGGCATGGGCGCGCTCGTTGCTGACACAGGCAAAGGCCACCGTTGACCGCTGCCACAACTCCTGCTGTCCCACCTCGGCAATGGAAACGTTGAAGCGCGCCCTGATCTTTTCGAGCATGCTCTTGAGGACGCGCCGCTTATCCTTGAGAGAGTTCGCCTCTCCTATAAACAACTCCAGCGTGCAGAGGCCGATTACCGCCACCCCGGTCTTACCTCCTGACGACCATGACCGGGCAGTGGGCGTAGTGCACCACGTAGTCTGCCACGCTGCCGATCAGAATATAGGTGAGGCGGGAATAGCCGTGGGAACCGACGATGATCAGGCTGGCGTCGTTCTCCTTCGCCCATTCGATGATCACTGTCCGCGGGCTGCCGCTCATCACCTCGCCGTCGACGTCGCTGACCCCGGCATCCCTGGCGATCTTCACCGCTTCGGCAACCGTCTGGGCGCCATCCTGTTCGAGGGTCTCCATGGCCAACTGCTGATAGGTGCCCAATTGAAAGGTGATGTGGGTATCCACAACATAGATGATTTTGAGGCGCGCCCCGGTCAGCTTTGCCAACATGGCGGCATGACCCACCGCCTTCAATGATGACGGCGAGCCGTCCACAGCAGTGACAATCAACCTGTATCGTTAGCTTCTCCGGCCATAATCATTCCTCCTCGTTTTTATTCTAAAAATAGTATTCGTGACTGATCAATTCAGGGAGAGTTGCTCATCGAAGCCGGCAAATCAGTTCAGTGCCGGGTACCGGGAGCTTTACATCCAGCATAGCAAAAACAGGACCGGTATCGCAATCAAAAATTGAAGTCAAGGCGTTCGGGCCGGGGCAGCAGGAGCCGCAGGCCCGAAATCGCCGTGTGCCCTGAATTTTTAACAGCACCGGGGCGCGAGAGCCAGCCCGATCCCAGGAGCGCCCAAGCAAAAAACGTGTTTTCGAAAAGGTTTTCCTGCGCCGGTAACGAATACAAGAACAAACATCACAACGGAGGTGGAAAGTGTGAAAATAGACGTCCACGTTCACATCCTGTCGCCGGAGTTTATCCAGGACATCAAGCGGAACATGGAGCGGGACGCTCACTTCAAGATGCTGCACGAAAGCCCCAAATCGAAGTTTGCGACCGCCGAAACCCTGCTTGAGAACATGGAAAAGACCGGGATCGACAAGTCGGTGGTGTTCGGTTTCCCCTACCTCGATCTGGGAATGTGCCGGGAAAGCAACAACTACATCATCGATGCGGCCAGGCGCTACCCGGACCGCCTGATCGGTTTCGCCGTGGTCCCTCCCCTGGACCCGGGCATGGAACAGGAGCTGGTCCGCTGCCGCCAGGCCGGCCTCAAAGGGACGGGAGAGATCATCCCATCTGCAGTGCACGTCGACATTGCCGACCAGAGCCAGGTAGGGCGCTTCACCGCCCTCTGCCGGGAGTTGGACTTTCCCATCCTGATGCACACCAATGAACTGGTCGGCCACTACTACCCCGGCAAGGGCAAGATGGGGCCGGAACAGGCCTACCAGTTCGCGGTCCAGAACCCGGACAACAAGATCATCTTCGCCCACTGGGGCGGCGGCCTGTTCTGCTACGAACTGATGCCCGAGCTGCGCGAATCCCTGCGCCACGTCTATTACGATACTGCAGCCTCGCCGTTTCTCTTCCGGCCCGACGTCTACCAGGCCGCCCGGCTGGCGGGAGTACTCGATAAGGTGCTGCTGGGCAGCGATTTCCCACTGCTCTCCCCCGCCCGCTACTACAAGGAATGGGCGGCCACCAGCATTACCGAAGAGGAAAAGGCCGGCATCTGGGGCGACAATGCCGCCCGGTTTGGGTTGTGAGAAGTGAGAGCGGGCGCCAGCTTGCGGGCGCGGTGAGGATGATGCGCTGATGGCCGCACACTCGTGACTTAGGTCATGAGAGGTTCAAGCAAGGACAGGGGCCACGGAAAAACGTGGCCCCTTCCTGTATGACGCATTTGTCTCTGCTTTCTGCTGGAGTTATTTTAAGTTAATTTTAGCAATTACCTAGGACATTAGTAATATATAAATTAATTTCCTAACCCTACGTAAATTATGAAACTATTAGCAGGAAAGAGGAATCGCTTATCGAATCTTACGACTAAGAATGAATCAATTTCCAAAGGAAGAAACATTATCTAACTCTTATTTACAATGTACCTTTTTTAATCTTATATGCCAACTTTACGATTATTTGCCTTTATGAGGTAAATTATCATGGCAAATGTAACGCTGTTAAATTCATTAATAGCCATGGTGCTGCAGGACTTTCCGGAGAGCCTGGTGGTCGCCATGCTGGCCTTCAGCCTGCTTAATTTTCGCTTCCAGGCTAAAAAGATTTTAACCGTCGCCGCCTTGCAGGCCGTCACCAACCAGTTGCAGCTTTTCAACATCAATTCCGGTGTCCACGTCGCCGTCATGGTCGTCTCCCTGGCCATCTACATCCGGGTCCTCGCCAGGCCCATCCTGAGCCGCTCCTTGCTGGCAGCCCTGATCAGTTACCTGGTTTTATTAATCGTGGAAGCAGCATCTGTCCCCCCGCTTTTAAAGATTATCGGATTGGCCTTACCTGCCGCTTATGCCAATCCCTTCCTGCGATCGGCATTCACCCTGCCCTACGAGGTTGTCCTGCTGCTGGCGGCCTTGGCTAAGAACTACTACAACCGCAAGAGGGGGCTAATCGTTGAGACCTGAGATCGTCCGGCCTGCCGCCGCCTACTTGAGGGAACAACTCGACCTGACCCCGGACCAGGAAGCGGTCGCGGTCTTCGGCCTGCAGACGCTCCTCTATCCCGCCCTGGATTTCCTCTGTTTCTGCCTGGCAGGCTGGCTGCTGGGCTGCCTCGCCGCCACCGCCGTGGTTGCCCTGGCCACGTTTGTGCTGCGCCTTTTTGCCCACGGGGCGCACAGCAGGTCGCCGCTCACCTGCGCCCTGCTCGGTGTGATCGTGGTCCCGGCGCTCGGCAAGACAGCGGTACTCGCCGCCCCCCTTTTCACCGGCCCAGAATTAGCACTGGTTGTCACCCTCGGGTTCCTCGTCGTCATAGGCGCCGTCTGGCGCCTGGCGCCCGCCGATTCCCCCGCCAAGCCGGTCACCGCGGGCGAGGAGCGCCAAAGGCTGCGCCTCTACTCGCTCCTCGTCGTGCTGCTGATCACGGCCGGCCAGTCGGCGCTCCTGCTTACCGGGGCGCAGGCTTATCCGGTGGTGCTGGCCATGAGCTTCGGCCTCTGGTGGCAGGCCTTCACCCTGACGGGGGCCGGGCACCGGTTCGCCGTGCTGTTGGACGATGTCTTTACCAGAAAGGAGGGAAAGTTAGATGAAGCGTCTAATTAGTATCCTGTTGCCGTCTCTCTTCAGTGTTCTTGTCGCTGCAGCCCTGATCGGCGTCAAGCCAATGTGCGGTGTTTTTTTGTACCAACCTGAAGTGCCCGCCGTCCTGAAGAAGTAAACACTCAACACCGCAGCAATGGTCGCCCCTGACCCGCGGCGCCCAGGGCGATACCCGTCTTGGGCGCCACCCTATTTTTTCTTGTCGGTCCCCCTGGAAGCCATGCTATAATAGAAACAGGATTTAACAGCCATCTCGAGGCCATTCCGGGAACGGCGGGGAAAGTAAGATGCGCGACTGGGAAACCAAGCGAGCGAACGAGATTTCGGAAAACATCCTGGTCACCCACATCATCAGCCTGTTGATCTTCATGATGATCATCTTCAGTCTTTTCGGCGCCCCGTTGGGACAGCAAATACAGATACAATACCAAACTACTATCATACTTATCATATTTTGCCTGGGAATAGTCATTTATATCGCCCGCAAGCTGCTGGCCCGGTTCACCTTCATGGACCAGCCCCGCATCGACGAGATCCTGCTCCTGGCGATCACTCTCCCGATCACCTTCGGCTTCTTCTGGTACAGCAAGGGCTTTATCGGGGGCACGGTGCTGTTGATCATCCCGGCCATCATCACCGCCATCGCCTTCGGGAAGGTGGCCGGCGTCGGGGAGGCCCTGCTTTCCTGCGGGCTGCTCTTTCTATTGGACCACATTTTATATGGAACTATTCCGGCCGGGGCCTTCCAGGCCAACCTCATCATCACCGGGGTCACCACGCTCATGGCCTGGGTGGTGGGCGGCCTGATCGAGGTGGAGCGGCGTACCCAGCAGGAACTGCTCAAGCTGGCCGACTACGACCCCCTGACCGGCCTGATCAACTACCGCTTCCTGCAGGAGAGGCTGGCCGTCTCCCTGCGGCAGGCGGTCGCCGGGGCGTATCCGCTGTCACTGGCCCTGCTGGACATCGACCAGTTGAACTACTACAACCAGGTGTACGGCTACCAGAAGGGGGACGAGATTCTGAGGGTAATCGGCGGGCTGCTGCAGGAAGAGGTCCGGGAGCCCTGTTACGCCGCCCGGTATGGCAGCGATGAATTCATGCTGGTGCTGCCGGGGCAGGATAAACCATCAGCCCGCAGGATCGCCGGAGGGATCACCGAAAAACTGGTCCGGCAGGCCACCGCAACGCTGCTGGAAAACCGTTCCACCGCCTCCTGGAGAGACTTCACCATCTCCACCGGCCTGGCCTGCTGCCCGGATGGCGGAAATGCCGTACTGCAGTTGATCCGGTCGGCTGAAGACGACCTGTTCAGGGTCAGGTACAGCAAAGCGGACTACATGTACCACTCCGTGGTCAGCGAGATCAGCACCCTGTCGGTCAGGGACGCTTTTCCCACCCTGCATACCTTCATAACCATGATCAACTACAAGGACCGGTACACCCACGGCCACTCGGAACGGGTGATCGCCTACTCCCTGGCCATTGGGGATAGGCTTGGCCTGACCGAGTTCGAGATGGACATTCTCAGGTTCTCCGCCTACCTGCACGACATCGGGAAGATCGAGATCGACAATTCAATATTGAACAAGGCCGAGGACCTGGAGGGGGACGAGTGGGATTTCATGATGAACCACCCGATCCACGGAAGCGAACTGCTCAAACCCCTGGTTGCCTACCTGCCGTTGGTCCCGATCATCCGTTCGCACCACGAAAACTACGATGGGTCCGGCTATCCGGATGGCCGCCGGGGCGAGGACATCCCCCTGCTGGCGCGCATCATCCGCATTGCCGACAGCTTCGATGCCATGACCACCTGTCGTCCCTACCGCCGGGCGATGATCCTGGACGAGGCCTGCGCAGAGCTGAAAGCTTACGCCGGCTCCCGGTACGACACCCAACTGGTATACATGTTCCTGGACATCGTGAAGAATATCTACCAGCCAGCCTGCTGATTTGGGATGTGAGAGGTGAGATTTTTGTTGGCATTGGCGGAGGCATTGGCGGAGCTGACGTGCAGGCGGCGCACGGCCACCTTGATTGCGAGCGTAGCGAGCCGGGTGCCCTCTGGGCGCGGAGGACCCGGCACCGCCGCTTGCGGGCGCGGCGCCCCGGGCACCCGCTGGGTGGGGCGGAGCATGAGGCGAAGCCTCATAGCCTGCCAATGCCTATTAATCCCACTTCCCACTTCTCAAAAGCTAGCCATGTAGCACGAAAACCCCCGTCACGAGCAGACCCCCGAACCAGGAATAAACGAACAGACTCAGATAGTAGATGAAGGTCTGGGCAGCCACCAGCAGGGGCAGGTTCTTGACAGTCTGGTGCGCCTGCACAAAACTCATTCCCAGGGCGGTGTTGGCCAGGAAGATCAGGGGCAAGACACAGAGGTTGTAGCGGACCACCGCCGCGCCCACCAGGACGGGCACACTCCCCGGCGATATCAGCTTTACCTGCAGCGCCAGTAAAAAAGACAACACGACAGAACCGAACACCAGCAAAATCGCCGACAGGACCAACCCGATCACTCCTCCGGTGCTATTACTGCATCCAACCTTTTACCGCTGTAGACCTATTGTAGCAGTAGCCACTCCCAGCAGACAAGCAGCCATGATGCGCCAATGCAAACTTTATCACAGACTAACCCGCTCTAATACCCCCGCTTCTTTGAAGCGGCGGGCGCCCGTATCCGGGCTAACGCCCGGCCTGAGAGAAAACGGGCACACAGGTAAGAGCGGATAAGTCTCCGATAACGAGGAAGCTAAGAACTCAGTTGATGTTAAAACTGCCATAATAAGCAATAGAAACAATTGCAAAGCATTGGACGGGAACACCATAAAATGGTACACTGGATTTACAAATAATTAACAATAAAACAATAATAAAACAATAATAAAAAGCTGCGGACATTTAGATACATATGGTAAAATACTACTAGGATATTACCTGGTAATAAGTGCAGGCAAACCAAAGGAGATGGGATCTTGAAAGTACTGCTGGTGTATCCAAGGTATCCGGACAGCTTCTGGAGCTTCAAATACGCCCTGCCTTTCATCAACAAAAAGGCTGCGAACCCGCCGCTGGGGCTGTTGACGGTGGCCGCCATGCTGCCCGCAGCCTGGGACAAGCGGCTGATCGACATGAATACCAAGAAAATTACTGACGACGACCTTCGCTGGGCCGATTACGTGTTCATCAGCGCCATGAACATCCAAAAAGCCTCGGTCAAGGAGATCCTGAGCCGCTGCCAGGCCCTCGGCGTGAAGACCGTGGCCGGAGGGCCGCTATTCACCATGGAGCCGGAGGAGTTTCCAGAGGCCGACCACCTGGTGCTGGGAGAGGCGGAGGCCACCCTGCCGCCCTTCCTCAAGGATCTGGAACAGGGCACGGCAAGACACATCTACAACACCAGCGAGCGGCCGGCCATGAACAACACGCCGGTGCCCGCCTGGGAGTTGATCAACAGCAAGGACTATGCCTGCATGGGCATCCAGTACTCCCGGGGCTGCCCCTACGATTGCGAGTTCTGCGACATCACCTCCCTCTATGGACGCGTGCCGCGCCTGAAGGACACCCACCAGTTCATAAGGGAACTCCAGACCATCTACGACACCGGCTGGAGGGGCTCGGTCTTCGTGGTGGACGACAACTTCATCGGCAACAAGAACCGGTTGAAGAAAGAGGTCCTGCCGGCCATGATCGCTTGGATGGAGTTGCACCGCTATCCATTCACCTTCACCACCGAGGCCTCCATCAACCTTGCGGATGACAATACCCTGCTAGAACTGATGCGGCAGGCGGGATTCAATCACGTCTTCATCGGCATCGAGACCCCCAGCGAGGAGAGCCTCAAGGAGTGCAACAAGTTCAACAACGTCAACCGCAACCTGATCGCCACGGTGAAAAAGATCCAGAATTACGGGATGGAGGTCAGCGCCGGCTTCATCGTCGGCTTTGACAGCGACACCCCATCGATCTTCGAGCGGCAGATCAGCTTCATTCAGCAGAGCGGCATCATCACCGCCATGGTGGGGCTGCTGAGCGCCCCCAGGGGAACACGGCTGTTCGAGCGCCTGAAAGCGGAGAAGCGGCTGTTGTCCGAGTGCACCGGCAACAACACTGACTTTTCCTTGAACTTCATCCCCAAAATGAACCCCCAGAGGCTGGTGGAGGGCTACCAGAGCATCGTCACCACCATCTACGACCCGGCCGCCTTCTACGAGCGGGTGTACAAATTTTTCAAGGAATTCAAGCCACTCAAACGGAAGCGCGCCCAGCGCTTCCGGCTGGTCTACATCAAAGGCCTGCTGCAGGCGATGTTCTACCTGGGCGTGCTACAGAAGGGCCGGCGCCACTACTGGAAACTGCTGTTCAAGACCACCTTCCGCTACCCGCGCTTCCTGCCGGAAGCGGTGATCTTCTCCGTCTACGGTTTCCACTTCCGGAAAATCTTCGGGCAGATGCCCCGCCTGGAGGGTGAGAGCTAGACGGGAAGACCGGTACTCATTACTGCCGCGCCCAGAGGCGCCCTGCACCCCTGATGTTCACCGCGCCGGGGCGTCGGACCATCCATGATGTTCTCCACGCTGACCATTAAGGTGACACTTTCGCTCACGAGTAAAACGCCGCATATGCCTCTTATTAATGGATGCCGAAAACAGGTAATCAGATCCCATCTGCTGATTTAACATAACACCGAAGAAGTCTCCCGCTTCTACAAGCGGGAGATGAATTCGGCAGCTTAGCTTGTATTCTAATTCAGTGGGGGTGCAGACCCCCACTGAATCCCCGAGCGAAGCGAGTGGGCTATTGACAAGACGCCTAACATATTGCATTTTATATTTAGGTTTGATATTATTTGACTAATAGCGGTATCACTGATTTTCAGCCCGACCGGGGCACCCTCCGGGTCGGATACCCCGACCAAGTCACTCTGGTTCTCCGCAGGCTCGAGGCTGGCGCCCTCCGCATCCGGGCTACGCCCGGCCTGAATGCCGGCTCAAGGCTGGCGCCTCGGCTGAAAGCCCGCCTGCGCACCGGGAATCCACCCCGGTTCGGAGGCAGAAGTGTCGCAGGCGCTGGCGCACAACATCGGCCTAACTTGCTGAAAATACTTCTTGATAAACTTCTATATAAATAAGGAGGTTTTCAAAATGGCAAAATCAGTAGGAATCGACCTGGGAACCACCAACTCGGTCGTAGCAGTAATGGAGGGCGGCAAGCCCGAGGTGATCCTGAACGCCGAAGGGTCGCGCCTGACCCCCTCGGTGGTGGCTTTCAAGGAGTCCGGGGAGCGCCTGGTCGGCCAGATCGCCAAGCGGCAGGCAGCCCTAAACCCCGAGAACACCCTGTTTTCGGTGAAGCGCTTCATCGGGCGCCGCTTTGCGGAGGTGGCCGAAGAGCGCAAACTCGTCCCCTACCAGGTGGCGGCGGGGCCGAGCGACGCCGTGCGCTTCGAGGTGCGCGGCACCAAGTACGCCCCGGAGGAGATCTCGGCGCAGATCTTGAAGAAGCTGGTGGAGGACGCATCCAAGTACTTGGGCGAGAAGGTGCCGGATGCGGTGATCACGGTGCCGGCCTACTTCAACGATGCCCAGCGCCAGGCCACCAAGGACGCCGGCAAGATCGCCGGCCTGAACGTGCTGCGGATCATCAACGAGCCGACGGCGGCCGCCCTGGCCTACGGTTTGGACAAGAAGGCCAACGAGACCATCCTGGTGTTCGACCTGGGTGGCGGCACCTTCGACGTTTCGATCCTGGATGTGGGCGACGGCGTGTTCGAGGTCAAGGCCACCAACGGCGACACCCACCTGGGCGGTGACAACTTCGACAAGGAGATCGTCGACTGGATGGCCGGTGAGTTCAAGAAGGACTACGGGATCGACCTGCGCACCGACAAGCAGGCGCTGCAGCGGCTGATCGAGGCGGCCGAGAAGGCGAAGATCGAACTCTCCGCCACGGTGGAGACCCAGATCAGCCTGCCCTTCATCACTGCGGACGCCACCGGGCCGAAGCACCTGGACATGAAGCTGACCCGGGCAAAGTTCGACGACCTGACCGCTCACCTGGTGGAACGCTGCCGGGGACCGGTCAAGGCCGCCCTGGCAGACGCCAAGCTGACCGAGAAGGAGATCGACGAGGTGATCCTGGTGGGTGGCTCGACCCGCACGCCTGCGGTTCAGAAACTGGTGCGGGAACTGCTGGGCAAGGAGCCGCACATGGGCGTCAATCCGGACGAGGTGGTGGCCATCGGGGCGGCCATCCAGGCCGGCGTGCTGGCCGGCGAGGTCAAGGACGTGGTGCTGCTGGACGTCACTCCCCTGTCCCTGGGCGTCGAGACCCTGGGCGGTGTGATGACCAGGATCGTCGAGCGCAACACCACCATCCCGGTACGGCGCAGCCAGGTTTTCTCGACTGCCGAAGACAACCAGCCCGCAGTGGACATCAACGTACTGCAGGGCGAGCGGGAGATGGCCCGGGACAACCGGTCGCTGGGGCAGTTCAAACTGGACGGCATTCCGCCGGCGCCGCGGGGCATCCCCCAGGTGGAGGTGACCTTCGACATCGACGCCAACGGCATCCTGAAAGTGAGCGCCCGGGACAAGGCGTCGGGCAAGGAGCAGACGGTCACCATCAGCGGCTCCAGCAACCTGGACAAGGGCGAGATCGACCGGATGGTGAATGATGCTCAGGCCAACGCCGAGGAAGACAAGAAGCGGCGGCAGGAGATCGAGGCCCGCAACGAGGCGGACAGCCTGGTCTACCAGGTGGAGCGCCAGCTCAAGGACCTGGGCGACCAGGTGCCGGTGCACGAGAAGGCCCGGGTGGAGCAGTTGGCATCAGACTTGAAGGCAGCCCTGAAGGAGAACGCCCCGGTCGACAAGATCCGGTCATTGAAGGATGACCTGCAGCAGGCGGCCTACTCCCTGTCGGAAGCCGCCTACAAGAAGGCCCAGGCGGCAGGAGGGGCCGCGGGCGGACAGCCCGGCGGGGTAGGAGAAAGCTATGGCAGCACACCCGGCAGCGCCGCACCAGGGTCGCACCAGGGTGGGCCCGACGTGGTGGACGCCGAATACGAAGTAAAGTAATTGTAACACTGGGAAATTGGGGGTTTCAGGGTAGATGGCGATAGCTTTTCAGGATTACTACGAGATCTTAGGCATCAAGCGGGAGGCCACGGAAAAGGAGATCAAGAGCGCCTACCGGAAGCTGGCCCGCAAGTGGCATCCCGACCTGCATACGGGCAAGCAGAAGGCCGAGGCCGAGGAGAAGTTCAAGAAGATCAACGAGGCCTACGAGGTGCTGAGCGACCCGGAGAAGCGGTCGAAGTACGACCGCCTGGGCAGCAACTGGCGCAATGGCCAGGACTTTCAGCCACCGCCCGACTGGGGTGACAACGTGCGCTTCTACAACAGCGCAGACTTCCCTGGTGGGGCGGATGGATTCCAGGGCGCAGGGGGCTTCAGCGACTTCTTCGAGACCCTGTTCGGCGGCGGCGCCTTCGGGCGCGCCACCGCCGGAGCCGCCGCCGCCGGGGCGCGGCGCAGAACCCGCGGACCGCAGCGCGGCCAGGACGTGGAGACCGAGATCGAACTGCCCCTGGAGGAGGCCTATCACGGTGTCAGCAAGACCATCCAGTTGTCCACCGGGGCAGTCTGTACCGAGTGTGGCGGCGCCGGAACCAGGGAACGCGGCTTCTGTCCCCGCTGTGGCGGCACCGGCCAGGTCCCGGACACCAAGACGCTGGAGGTCAAGATCCCGGCAGGCATCTGTAACGGCGGGCGCATCCGGCTGCGCGGCCAGGGCGGCGAGGGAACCGGCGGCGGCGCCAGGGGCGACCTCTACCTCAAGGTGCGCCTGCTGCCCCATCCCGTGTACACCGTGAAGGGCAGCGACCTGGAAACGGAAATCAGGCTGCTGCCTGACCAGGCGGCCCTGGGGGACAAAGTCAAGGTGCCCACCCTGGACGGGCCGGTGATCATGACCATACCCCCGGGCAGCCACGCCGGAATCAGATTGCGGCTGCGGGAGAAGGGCCTGCCCGGGAATGGCGGCCAGCGCGGCGACGAATACGTCCGGCTGGTGATCGACATCCCTCCCGCCTTGAGCGAGGAGGAAAAAGACCTGTACCGGCAGTTGCAAAAACTCAGGGTATCAGGCGCCTAAGTTATTTAGTTATTGAGTTGCAAAAATTAGAAAAAGGTAGCGGATCGCCATGAGCATCGTGCGCTGGTATTACCATTATAATGATGACGATGATGAGCGGCTGCCGCTCTGTGAGTTGGATCTCCACCCGGAACTGCTGCAGATGCTGGAGGAGTTGGGAGTCGTCGAGATCCGGGAGGAGACCATCCGGCCGCGGCAACTGCAGCGAGTCTACAGGATGCTGCGCCTGAGGCAGACCATGGGCGTCAACCTGCCCGGAGCAGCCATCATCCTCGACCTGCTGGAACGGATCGAGACCCTGCAGGCGGAGGTCGACCGCCTAAGGAAGTGATGAGTGATGAGTGATGAGTAATGAGTAATGAGTCTAAAAAGTGTATGCCATCACTCATCATGCTCATCACTCATCACTCTTGAATTGTGAGGTGAGATACACGGATCTCAACAAGTTTACCCAGAAGGCCCGGGATGGCCTGGCAGCAGCCCAGCAGTTGGCCGCTGAGATGCACCACCAGGAAGTGGCCTCCAAGCACCTGCTGGCCGCCCTGATCAGGCAGGAGGACGGCCTGGCGGGGCGCTTTCTGACCGGGGCGGGCGCCGATCTCCCATCCCTCCAGCGGGGGCTGGATGAGTTATTGCGCAAGCTTCCGGCGGTCTACGGCCCGGAGGATTCGCTGCACCTCGGCGCCGGTCTGGCCCGGGTGTTGGCGCGGGCGGAGAAGGAAGCGAAATCCCTGAAGGACGAGTACCTGAGCGTGGAGCACTTGCTGCTCGCCCTGATCGACGAGGGCGAGGAAGATCTCAAAGAACTGCTGCGCCGGCAGAATATCAGCCGGAACAGCCTGCTCTCCGCCCTGAAGGCGATCCGGGGATCGCAGCGGGTCACCGGCGAGAACCCGGAGGCCACCTACGAGGCCCTGGAGCGCTATGGCCGCGACCTGACCAGACTGGCTGCCGACGGCAAGCTCGATCCGGTGATCGGCCGTGACGAGGAGATCCGCCGGGTGATGGAGATCCTATCCCGCCGTACCAAGAACAACCCGGTGCTGATCGGCGAGCCGGGCGTCGGCAAGACCGCCATCGTGGAGGGCCTCGCCCGGCGCATCGTGGCCAAGGACGTACCCGAGGGATTGAAGGAGAAGCGGATCATCGCCCTGGACATGGGTTCGCTGGTGGCGGGCGCCAAGTACCGCGGCGAGTTCGAGGAGCGCCTGAAGGCGGTGCTGAAGGAGGTCAGCGATGCGGAGGGCCGCATCGTGCTGTTCATCGACGAACTGCACACGGTGGTCGGGGCCGGGGCGGCCGAGGGTGCCATGGACGCCAGCAACTTGCTGAAACCGATGCTGGCGCGGGGCGAGTTGCGGGCGATCGGAGCGACCACCCTTGCCGAATACCGGAAGCACATCGAGAAGGATGCCGCTCTGGAGCGCCGCTTCCAGCCGGTGATGGTCAACCCGCCGTCGGTGGAGGACACCGTCTCCATCCTGCGCGGCCTCAAGGAGCGTTACGAGGTGCACCACGGGGTGCGTATCCAGGATGCCGCCCTGGTAGCGGCGGCGGTGCTATCCGACCGCTACATCTCCGACCGCTTCCTGCCGGATAAGGCCATCGACTTGATGGACGAGGCCGGCGCCCGGCTACGCACGGAGATCGACAGCATGCCCACCGCCCTGGACGAGATCACCCGGCGAGTGATGCAGTTGGAGATCGAGGAAACGGCACTGAAGAAGGAGCACGACCAGGCCTCCCGGGAGCGGTTGGGGAATCTCCAGAAGGAACTGGCCGATCTGAAAAGCCAGTCCGACGCCATGAGGGCCCAGTGGCAGGAGGAGAAACAGGGTATCACCCGCCTGCGGGAGATCAAGAAGGAGATCGAGGCGGTGCGCACGGAGATCGAGCGGGCGGAGCGCCAGTACGACCTGAACAGGGCAGCCGAATTGAAATACGGGCGCCTGAATGAACTGGAGCGCCGGCTCAAGGCAGAAGAAGAGCAGATCGCCGGCAAGGAGAAGGGCAGCATGCTGCTCAAGGAAGAGGTGGATGAGCAGGACATCGCCCGGGTAGTCAGCCGCTGGACCGGCATCCCGGTTAGTCGTCTGATGGAAGGTGAACGGGAGAAGCTGTTCCACCTGGAGGAAATCCTGCACCAGCGGGTGATCGGCCAGGACGAGGCGGTGCATGCGGTGGCTGACGCCGTGCTGAGATCCCGCAGCGGCCTCAAGGACCCGAACCGCCCGGTAGGCAGTTTCATCCTCCTGGGACCGACCGGCGTCGGCAAGACCGAGCTGTGCCGCGCCCTGGCGGAGGCGTTGTTCGACGACGAACGGAACATGATCCGGCTGGACATGTCCGAGTATATGGAGAAGCATACGGTCGCCCGGCTGATCGGGGCGCCTCCCGGCTACGTGGGCTACGAGGAGGGCGGTCAGCTCACCGAGGCGGTACGGCGCAAGCCCTACTCCGTGATCCTGTTCGACGAGATCGAGAAGGCGCATCCCGACGTGTTCAACGCCCTGCTGCAAATCCTGGACGACGGCCGCCTGACGGACGGTCAGGGCCGGGTGGTCAACTTCAAGAACAGCATCGTGATCATGACCTCCAACATCGGCAGCCAGGAGATCCTGGGCTTCCAGGAGCGAGGCGCCAGTTTCGACCGGATGAAGGAAACCGTGCTGGGTATGCTCCGGCAGCACTTCCGCCCGGAATTCCTGAACCGGGTGGACGAGATCATCGTCTTCCACGCCCTGGAGCAGGAGCAGATCCGGGAGATTGCCGGGCTGCTGCTTAAGCGCCTGGCGACCCGGATCCGGCAGACCCAGGGCGGCACCCTGGAGTGGGACCAGGAGGCAGCGGCCTACCTTGCCAAGAAGGGCTACGACCCGGCCTACGGCGCCCGCCCGCTGAAACGGCTGATCCAGCAGGAGGTGGAGACCCCGCTCTCCCGCAAGATCATCGCCGACGAGATCAGGCAGGGTGACACCGTCACCCTGAAGGGCACCCCCGACGGCCTCTTCTTCGAGGTGGCAAAAAAGTAAGCAGTTCAAGTAAAGCAGTGATATATATTTTACTTTCCAGCAATCTGTCAATACGAGCTGCTCCATTCCTCTCATGAAATCATACCTTAACCTTGATTTATAGTCTGTCATGAATTATAATTAATTGACGACATAAAGTGAATGGATGTGATCTTTTGATTAATGCTACCGGTCGGGTTACAGGAAAGGGGCAGGTACAGGTTCCCAAAGAAATTAGAGATGCCCTGAACATTAGCACCGGCGATGAACTGATCTTTGAACTGGCTTCTGATAAGACCTTTCTGGTCCATGTTCGCAATCGCCGCCGGCTATCGGAGTTGGCCGGGATTCTGACTCCTAAACAGCCCTTCCTTGGCATTGAAGAGGAGGAAGAGGCCACCAAGCGTATGGTCGCTAAACAGGCAGCGCAGAGATTGCAACATGAATAATTCAAAGATAACAGATGTTTGGATCGATACTAATGTGGTGTTGCGTTACTTGATGCACGACGATGAGCAGCTTTTTGCAGAATCCTGTAAAGTTATGGAGATGGCCGAACGCAGCCTGATCAAGTTGCACCTCTCCATGGTCAACATCGCCGAACTCGTGTGGGTGCTGAACTCCTTCTATAATTATTCAAAAGAGCAAACAGCAGAAACTGTGAGTGAGGTTGTCAATGCCCAGGGCATGGAAGCAGAAGAGCGTGAACTGGTATTAGGAGCGTTGGCTGACTTCGCTACCCTGAACGTCGACTTCATCGACGCCTATCTTGCGGCCAAGGCTGTTGGCAGCGACTGGCCAGTTTTCACCTTCGACAAAGCTCATTTCAACCGCCTGGCTGCTGAACGTTTCGAGCCAAAATAGCTGGCGTAGAACATCAAACCAATGACCTGAAAGGGACTAGACCCATGAGCAGCAGTTCGGAATTGGGTTGGGAGACCTACCCGCGTCGTTCAGAAAGGTGGCTGCAGGTTAAGATTGACAACCCGACTTGTGAGAACAATTCTAAAGAACATGATGCGAGGCATTACTCATGGAAGGAACCATAAAAAAAGATAGCGTACGGCAGGACCATCTCCGCAACCTGGCGATCATCGCCCACGTCGACCACGGCAAGACTACCCTGGTGGACGGGATGCTGAAGCAGAGCGGGGTCTTCCACGAGCGGCAGGCCGTGGAGGAGCGCGTCCTCGACCGCAACGACCTGGAGCGGGAGCGGGGCATCACCATCATGGCCAAGAATACCGCGGTCACTTACCAGGGTTATAAGCTGAACATCGTGGATACCCCCGGCCACGCCGACTTCGGCGGCGAGGTGGAGCGCATCGTCCAGATGGTCGACGGCGTCCTGCTGCTGGTCGACGCCTCCGAGGGGCCGATGCCCCAGACCCGCTTCGTGCTGCGCAAGGCGTTGGAAGCCGGGTTGGTGCCGATCGTGGTGATCAACAAGATCGACCGCCTGGGCGCCCGCCCTGCTGAGGCGCTGGACGAGGTGCTGGATCTGTTCATCGACCTGGGGGCCAGCAGCGCCCAGTTGGATTTCCCGGTAGTCTACACCAATGCCAAAGCGGGTACGGCCACCCTGGATCCGGGGCAGCCGGGCGCCAACCTTAAGCCGCTGTTCGACCTGATCTTGTCCACCATCCCGGTGCCTGACGGTGATCCCGGGGCCCCGCTGCAACTCGGCGTGACCCTGATCGACTACGATACCTACGTGGGGCGGCAGGCGGTGGGACGCATCCACCAGGGCGCCATTCGCAACAAACAGGATGTGGCTGTGCTTGGCGCCGACGGCGTGCCGCGGCGGCAGCGCCTGGCCGGCTTATATGTCTTTGACGGGCTGAAAAAGATCCCGGTGGAGGAGGCTGCCGCCGGGGAGATCGTGGTGGTCGTGGGGCTAGAGGAGATCAATGTCGGCGAGACCGTCGCCGACCCGGAAGCTCCGGAACCGCTAAGTTTCGTGCAGATCGACGAGCCGACCGTAGCCGTCACCTTCCTGGTGAACAAGAGCCCTTTCGCCGGCCGGGAGGGAGACTTCGTCACCTCCCGCAAGCTCGGGGAGCGGCTGATGAGGGAGCTGGATTCGGACGTCAGTCTGCGAGTGCAGCTAACCGATTCACCCGATGCCTTCCTGGTCGCTGGCCGTGGCGAGTTGCACCTGTCGATCCTGATCGAGACCATGCGCCGGGAGGGTTACGAATTCGAGGTGTCCCGGCCACGAGTGATCGAGCGGGAGATCAAGGGAGTGATCTGCGAGCCGGTGGAAGAGGTGGTGATCGAGGTGCAGGAGGCCTGCATCGGAATTGTCATGGAGCGCCTGGGGCCCCGCAAGAGCACCATGGTAAACATGCAGCCCGACGCCAACGGCCAGGTGCGCATGGAATTTCACGTTCCCACCCGCGGCCTGTTCGGCTTCCGCTCGGAGTTTCTAACCGACACCAAAGGCACAGGCGTCATGTACCAGTCCTTCCACCACTATGCCCCGCTGGCCGGGGAGATCCCGGCGCGCCTGCGGGGGTCGCTGGTGGCCTTCGAGGGCGGGGAGACCACCGGCTACGGGCTGGAAAACGCCCAGGAGCGGGGCGATCTATTTGTTGGCGTGGGCGTGCCGGTCTACGCCGGGATGATCGTGGGTGAACACGCCCGCACCGGTGACCTGGCCATCAACGTCTGTAAAAAGAAGCGTCTGACCAACATGCGCAGTTCCACCGCCGACCTGGGGATCAAGCTGACCCCAACCCGGCAAATGAGCCTGGAGCAGTGCCTGGAGTTCATCGGTGACGATGAACTGCTGGAGGTCACTCCCAAGTCGCTGCGTATGCGCAAGCAGCAACAGCCCTATAGCCCGCGCCCCTGACCTCTACCCGGCTCTCGTAAGTCAAGATGTCCTCATTTCGTCAGGCGCGACCGCAGCCGCTCCAGGTCCTGCAGTCGGCCGCGCACGGTGAAGCGCACCCCGTCCCCCAGGTATTCCTCAGCCATTACCTTGAGGTAGTCGCGGAGTCGTCCGACCTCGTTCAGCCGGTTGTAGGGCACCAGGATCTCCAACTCCTGCTCAGGAAATAGGGCATTCTCGATCAACTGCCGCAGCAGGTCCAGATTGGCGCCATACCGCGCCGACACTGCCACGCCGTCCGCAGGAGGCGGTTCTTTGAAATTGTCAAGCTTGTTGTAAACCTTGATCAGCGGGCGGTCATCCAGGGCCAGCTCCCCCAGAATCTCCTCCACCGCCTCCGCCTGTTGCTCCATATAGGGACTGGTCAGGTCGATCACGTGCAGCAGCAGGCCGGCCTCCTGCAACTCCTCCAGGGTGGCTGCAAAGGCTTCCTTCAGCTTCTTCGGCAGGTCCCGGATAAAACCCACCGTATCGGTCAATAGCGCTGCTCTACCCGATGGCAGGTGGATACGCCGGCTGAGCGGGTCAAGGGTGGCAAACAGCCGGTCCTCGGCCAGGGCCTGCTGGCTGCTCTGGGAGAGGGCATTCAGCAGGGTGGACTTGCCGGCGTTGGTATAACCCACCAGCGAGACCACCGGGATGCCGGCGCTCTGTCGCTGCTGCCGCAGCACCGCCCGGCTCTGGCGCACAGCCTCCATCTCCTCTTTCAGGTCGTGGATGCGGTCGCGTACCGTCCGGCGCAGCACTTCCAGCTTGGTCTCGCCGGGGCCTCGAGTGCCGATGCCGCCCCCCAGGCGGGAGAGCACCCCGCCCAACCCCAGCATGCGCGGGTAGAGGTAGGAAAGGCGGGCCAGGTCGACCTGGATCTTCCCCTCCCTAGAGCGGGCGCGGCGGCTGAAGATCTCCAGCACTACCTGGGTACGGTCCCAGATCTCCACATCTTCGAACAGGTCCTCCAGGGCCTTCACCTGCCGGGGCGACAGTTCCCGGTTAAAGATCACCGCTTCTATCGAGGCGCCGGCAGCTTGTTGCTTGACCTCCTGCGCCTTGCCCTCGCCAAACAGGTAGTTGACGTCCGGCCGGCGGCGCTGCACCACCACCGTGGCAACCCCGATCTCGATGTTGACCAGGAGTTCCTTCAACTCCGCCACATCGTAGGCAATCTCTTCCTCATCCTCACGCTGGGCCAGGTAGCAGATCAGGCCAGGTTTCAAGCTTAACACTCCCCATCAACTGAGTTCTTGGCTTCAGTGGGGGATTGCCTTCCCCCACTGAAGCCAAGTTACCAGTTGAACAAACGACCCAGGCAGGCTGGCGACCGGTTGTGAGTAAATAGGCCAAGTAAGTCAGGGAACCGCCCCCTGACTCAATTCTTGAGCAAGCGGCATCAACTCGCCCGGGAATCCAGACGCAACAACATTGCGACAACCAGGGCCACAAACCCGCCCGCTGCCCAGCCGGCCACCACGTCGCCGGGGTAATGCACCCCCAGGTAGACCCGGCTGACCCCCACCAGCAGCACCAGCAGCGCCGCAGCGGCCAGTATCATTGACCTTCCGGTACGGTAGCCGGTGTGATGACAGTAGATCATGCCCATGGTGAAAAAGAGCGCTGCCGTCACCGTGGCATGGCCGCTGGGAAAGCTGTAACCGCCGGCCGGGACCAGTTGCGGCAGGTCCGGGCGCGGTCGTTGGAAGACCAGTTTCAGGCATGAATACAGCAACCAGGAACTCAGAGAGGCCGCTGCCACCCCCAGCCCCTCCCCCCACTCCCGGCAGGCGAACAGGAAGAGGGCGGTGAGGGTGGTCAGGACGGTCACAAAGCCGAGGTTGCCTAGGTCGGTGATCAGGATCATCCAGCACGTCAAACCGGGAGTGATGTCAGCCCGGACCCAGCCAGTGATGGCGCTGTCGAAGGTAACCAGGCCACCCACGTGCAGCCGCCAGGCCAAAAAGGCGAAGACCAGAACGCAGATCAGAGCCGCCCGGGCCATGCCCGGCAATCGTCCGGATGAGCCGGGAGCATCGTCTCTATTTGCAGGACAGAGGTGCTCGGGCAAGATCGTCACCATCTCCAACCGGATATTGTTCCT
>JBEKFU010000028.1:0-31217 GCA_050013155.1 Thermacetogeniaceae bacterium
GGCCTCTTGTGGTAAGGTGAATGCGTGCAATTGACAAGTGAATAAGCCGAGACGAGATGAGACGAGATGAGATGAGCCGAGGGGAGACGACGCGCAGTCAATTGGGATGCGGACCAGTACTTCGGTACTGGTTTTTTTATTAGCCGGGACTCTGTCAAACAGACGGGAGGGCTAACCTTGCTGCTGATGATCGACAATTACGACTCCTTCACCTTCAACCTGGTGCAGTACCTGGGGGAGATGGGGCAGGAGATCGAGGTGCGCCGCAACGATGCCATCGCCTTGGGGGAGATCGCCGCCCTGCGGCCGGAGGCCATCGTCCTGTCACCCGGCCCCTGCACGCCCAACGAGGCCGGGATCTGCCTGGACCTGATCGCTCGTTTTGCCGGCCTGATCCCGATCCTGGGTGTTTGCCTGGGGCACCAGGCGATCGGCCAGGCCTTCGGCGGAGAGGTGGTGCGGGCGCCCCGCCTGATGCACGGCAAGACCTCCCTGATCCACCACGACGCCCGGACGATCTACGCCGGCCTCAGGAACCCCTTTGTGGCCACCCGCTACCACTCCCTGATCGTCAAAAAAGAAACTCTTCCAACCTGTCTGGAGATCACCGCCTGGACCGACCAGGACGAGATCATGGGCATCAGGCATAGGGAGTTCTTGGTGGAGGGGGTGCAGTTTCATCCCGAATCGATCCTGACAGAGGAAGGAAAGCCTCTGCTGTGGAATTTTATCCAGAGGGCCGGTCTGTTCTGGCAAGGCAGCCAGCCTGCTCAGATCGAGCAGGGGCGCCAGAACAAGGATGCCAGTTATGTCTAGCATGTTTCCGGTCCCTGAACAGGACCAGAAAGGAGCGCCAGAAGTGGATCTCCACTTGCGATACGACCAGCCAAAGCAGACGGTTGCCGCCGGAGAGGTGATCTTCGGGAGCCTGGAGGTGATCGTGATGGCCGGCCCCTGCGCCGTCGAGGGCCGCGACTCCTACCTGGCTTGCGCCCGCTCCCTGATGGAGATGGGGGTGCGAGTGCTGCGCGGCGGCGCCTTCAAGCCGCGCACCAGTCCCTACAGCTTCGCCGGCCTTGGCCGGGATGGGTTGAAGATCCTGGCGGAGGCCGGGGAGGCCACCGGAATGGCGGTGGTGACCGAGGTGCTGGACCCCCGGGACGTGGAGTTGGTGGCCGCCCACGTCGACATTTTGCAGATAGGCAGCCGCAACATGCAGAACTTCACCCTGCTGCATGAAGTCGGCCAGAGCGGGCATCCGGTCATGCTGAAGCGGGGCATGGCGGCCACCTGCGAGGAATGGCTGCTGGCAGCGGAGCACATCCGGGCGGCGGGTAACGAGCGGATCATCCTGTGCGAGCGGGGCATCCGCACCTTTGAAACCCAGACCCGCACCACCCTCGACCTGAGCGCCGTGCCTGTCTTGAAGGAGCTGGCCCCCTACCCGGTGGTGGTCGACCCCAGCCACTCCTCGGGGAAGAGCGAGTTGGTGGGGGCGATGGCCCGGGCGGCGGTGGCCGTCGGGGCGGACGGGCTGCTGATCGAGGTGCACCCAGACCCCGCCCACGCTCTCTGTGACGGCAGGCAGTCCCTGGACCTGGCAGAGTTTTCGCAATTGCTAATTGAATTGAGGCGAATCGCCAAGGCGGTTGGACGGCTGATCCGTGACGAGGAGCGGGGCGCCCGCAGCCCGGGTAAGGAGACGCAGCTTCTAAAAATCAAGCAGGGAGTGGCCAACGATGATTATTAAAGAGTGCGCCTGCCCCGATCCGGTACAGGCCTTCGAGTCGTTGAAAGACCGTCCCTTCAGCTTTTTCCTGGACAGCGGCATGGACCCGGAGCGCCTGGGGCGCTACTCCATCATGGGCAGTGACCCCTTTCTGGTCTTCAAATCGAAGGGCGACCTGGTATCGGTCTGGCAGGCGGGGATCTGGTCCGAGTTCAGGGCCAACCCCTTTGATATCCTGAAGGACCTGTATGGGCGCTATCACATTCCTGTGCACCCGTCGGTGCCGGTGGCCGCAGGCGCCTTCGGCTACCTGTCCTACGACCTGGGATGGCACTTGGAGAAGCTGCCGCACTGGGCTGAAGACGACCTGAACACCCCGGACTGCTACCTCGGTTTCTACGACCGCCTGGTTGTCTTCGACCACCTGGCCGGCAGGGCTTACCTGACCTCCTCCGGCCTGCCGGAGACCGGGCGTGAGGCTGAGACCAAAGCGGAGCAGCGTCTGTCCGGGCTGGAGGCGTTGCTGTGGCGGGTTCTGGAGAAACCGCCGGCGAGTGTGCCGGAGCAGTGTGCCCGACCCGCTGAAGCGGGTACCCCGGCGCGGGGCGCCGGGACAAAAAGCAGCGCTGAGTTCCAGATCACCGGCCACTTCGACCGGGCCTCCTATCGCCGGGCGGTGCAGCGGTGCAAGGACTACATCGCTGCCGGGGACATCTTCGAGGTCAACCTCACCCAGCGCTTTGCCTGCCCGATCTCCACCACCCCCTGGCAGCTCTATTGCAGGCTGCGCCGGATCAACCCGGCGCCCTTTGCGGCCTATCTCAACTATCCCGAATTGACGGTGGCCAGCGCCTCGCCGGAGCGGTTTCTTCAGGTGCGCGGCGGGCAGGTGGAGACCAGGCCGATCAAGGGGACACGCCGCCGCGGAAGGGATCCCCTCGAAGACGCCAGCCTCCGCCAGGACCTGGTGAGCAGCGAGAAGGACCGGGCGGAACTGGTGATGATCATCGACCTGGAGCGGAACGACATCGGCCGGGTCTGCAGATTCGGGAGCGTTCACGTGCCCGAGCTGATCCGCCTGGAGGAGTACCCGACGGTATGGCACCTGGTTTCCACCGTCAGGGGCACCCTGGAGGCCGGCAAGGACGTCAGCGATCTGTTAAAAGCCTCTTTTCCCGGCGGCTCGATCACCGGGGCGCCCAAGATCAGGGCGATGGAGATCATCGAGGAACTGGAGCCGGTAAAGCGGGGCGTGTATACGGGCTCCATCGGCTACCTGGGCTTCGACGGGCGCTGTGACCTGAACATCGTCATCAGGACGTTCGTGATCAAGGACCAGGTGGCTTACTTCCACGCCGGGGGCGCCGTCGTCTCCGACTCCGATCCGGACGACGAGTACTGGGAGACGATCTACAAGGCCAGGGCGTTGATGCAGGCCCTGGGATACGGTGAGGAGGTTGTCACCGCTTGTCTGGCCTGACCTGGGTCAACGGGCGCTTCGTCCCTCCCGGAGAGGCCTGCCTGGAGGCCGGGGAGCGCGGTTTCCTCTTCGGGGACGGGCTGTTTGAGACCGTCAGGCTGTATGGCGGCCGGGCGCCTGCCTGGCCGCGGCATGCCGCCCGGCTGGCTGAGGGATGCCGGACGCTCGGCATACCCTATCCGGAGGTGGAGATCGCCGCCGGGCTGGAGGCGGTGCTGGCTGCCGTAAACAGAAGTCAGAATCAAGAAGTCGGATGTCTGAAAAAAGATTTAAAGGCCGAGTCTTGCATACGATCCGGCGGTGCCGGGTCCAGCGGACCGGGCGCGCCGGAGGCGGATGAAGCGCCGGGCGCAGGGAGAGCGACTGGCGCCGACGGCGCCGGCAGCCTGCGGCTGACGGTGACCCGGGGCGCTCATCCGCCAGGGGTCAGGGGCCTGCTGCCACACCGGGAACTGCGCCCGACCGTGGTGATCACCGCCAACCCCGGGGAACCCTATCCCCCCGATGCTTACCGCTCTGGCATGCGGGCGGTGACCGTCAGCTTCCCTCGCAATCACCTGTCTCCTCTGGTCAGGCTGAAATCCCTCAACTGCCTGGAGAATGTCCTGGGCCGCCGGGAGGCGATGGCCGCCGGCGCCGACGAGGGCATCTTCTTCAATACCAGGGGAGAGCTGGCCGAGGGTACGGTCAGCAACGTCTTCTTACTTTTCGATGGCGACCGGCTCGTCACCCCGCCGGTCGGGAGCGGCCTGCTGCCCGGGATCGCCAGGGAGATCGTGCTGGCCGTCGGAGGCGCCCTGGGGTTGGCGGTGAGCGAGGAGGCCGCCCGCCGCCGTGATTTCGAAAACGCCCGGGAGGCCTGGTTGACCAACTCCCTGCTCGAGGTCATGTCCCTGGTCAGTCTCGACGGTGTACCTGTCGGGAACGGGCGTCCGGGGGAGATCGCCTGCAGGGTGCGCCAGGCCTACCGGGACTACGTGCAGCGTTACTTCCGGCAGGGCTTTTAAAGCTGCCGACAATGATGCTAATATATAGTATCGTAAGTTTTTACGGGGAACTGATGGCGATTCATCCCCTACCTTGGAGGAAGGGAACTTCTCGCTTAATGTCGTTAAATTCAAAATGTGAGCCAAGGAGAAAATTCAACAGAAGCATCGGCAATGCCCTTGGGAAAAGGGTTTTTCTTTTGTAGGACCACTTTTGCGGGAGAGGATGAATTGAAACCTCAAGGAAAATAATTTTCCTGCAGGAAAATCCACCCCCATAAAGAAATCTCTTTAAGAGTGGACAAACCTGGCTTAGGGCTCAGGCTACGGGAGTTGCGGGTGAAGTGATCTCCTATACCGTGCAGCATGTCCTGGTGCTGCGGCTGCTCATGTGCTATTCCTTCCAGTCCGTGTATACCATGCACAACCTGTTGTTTCTGGTGAGCGCGGGAAAAACGGAGCGCCAGCAGTTGGGCTTCTATGATTTTATGCGCACCAAGACAGGCGCCTACAGCCGCGTCCTGCGGCGGATCATCGAGGAACTGAAGAAGGAGAAACTGGTGGATGTGTCGGACAAGGGGGTCCAGATCACTCCCAAGGGAAGGACGATCTACGAGAACCTGGGGTCGTCGCTCGGCCCTTTCTCATACTTCTGGAACCTGTGCGTGGATGTGATCGCCCGCTACGGGAACGACCCGGAGAACCTGAACAGGGCGGTTTTCAGCCACTTGGTGTTCCGGCGGGTGAAGCTGAGCGAGTATATCTTCCTGCCGTAAACAGAAGTCAGAAGCAAGAAGCCGGATGCCGGAAAAAGATTTAGTAACTATCCAGGGCAAAAACTTTCGTTGGCGCCGGATGAAAACCTGTCGATTTGAATACACCGGGTGCCCACCGGGCTCCCGGTGCGAGTTAAATCAGCTAGCCGAATAGCTATCTTCGGGCTAAGGCCCTCTCTTTTGAATCTTTTATGGAAGGAAGCAAAAGAATCGTCCTCCCGCTTTCTACTCATTATCTTCCCACAATGCCGGTTGCCGGTATTTTACTGATCGGGACTGGCTATTGCTTTCTACATCATTCTCAGCGCCAGATCCGGAAATCTTTACTAGGAATGCATCTACATCATCCTGGTTGCTTAAAGGCGCGGCCTTTCCTTCGGCAATCAATTTCTTATTGCCGCGAGCTTGCGCTAGTGATGCCAATTGCTCCGGATGTTTCAGGCAGGCGATCGGTCTTCCCTGTTCCAGGCCGAACCGGACTGTATGCATTGTCCCGCCTTCAACATCCGTTTCCACCACCAGCAACCCGGAACTCAATCCGCTCTGGATCCTGTCTCTTTCAATAAAGCTATACTTAAAAGGCTTTTCGCCCGGGGGGTATTCACTTGCCAGGCACCCCTCCATTGACAGGATCTGTTCGGCCAGGTCACGGTTTTCAGGAGGATAGACCTGGTCGAGGCCATGTGCCAGTACGGCAACTGTATGGCCTCTTGCCTGGATGCAACCTTGATGGGCGGCCGTATCGCAACCACGCGCCAGGCCGCTGACTACTGTGAAGCCCTTCCTGGCGAGCATGACACCCAGCCGCCTTGCGCATTTCAGGCCATACGGCGAGGGCTCCTTGGTTCCGATGACCGCACAGGCCAGGCCGGAAGCGAGACAACCCGGATTGCCTTTTACAAACAGCAAAACGGGCGGGTCGCTGATGCCCTGCAACCGTTCCGGGTAATACTCACTGTCAGGCTGGATAATCCCGATGCCCAATCTGTCTGTCTTCTCCAGCAGGTCCACGGCATGGGAGTAAGCGGCGTTCAGCGCCTCGCGTCCGGGGATCTCTTCATGAATGAAGCCAGAGTCAAGCAGCATGTCTCTCAGTTCAGCGATCCCCGAAGGCTCGTGCTGCCTGAGCAGGGCTACAGTTTTCCAGGTCTTTTTCCGGCTAAAATTGGGGGCCTTCAGGAGCGTCAACAAGTAAACGATGGCTGACATCTCTTCTCCTTAACTTGCCGTTTCGGCCAGGGCCAAACACTTCACCAACGAGGCGCCGTTCTGTTCCAGGAGAATTCTGCACGCCCTGAGCGAATTCCCTGTTGTGGTGATGTCATCGAGCAACAGCACCTCTCTGCCCCTGATCAGATGCGCATCGGTCACATTGATGGAATTCAAGTGGACTTCCATTTTCCGGTCCCCACCACATGCCAGTTTTGGAATTGTAGTATGGCGAACCAGGCATGATGTGGCATCGGTGCGGCCATTTCCTGCGAGCAGTTGGGCCAGATCGCGAATGCCGGAACTGATCCTGGCAGAGTCACAGGAAGGGACGACGGCAATGGCAAGGCCCCATCCGAGCAGTGGATCGACGATACTGTAATACGATGCAATTACCTGTCTATTTCGAGCCTTCAGGCTCAGGATCTGCATGCTCTGCTCATCAAAATCCGGATTTGAGCCTCTGCGTTTGGGGTGATAGAATGCTAGAGTGATGATATCTGCCTGATTACTTGCCGCATTTTTAAAAATCAAGCCGATTCCCCCCTGAACCCCTCCATATGAACGAACAGACATGGCCGCTCCATCGTGCCCAGAGGGCACGATGCCCACAAAGCTCGCTTTCGCTCGCAATCAAGGTGGCCGGCTGGAGCAGCTTCTTCTATAGACATCCCCGGGCATCAAGCCGGCCTGGCAATGGCGCCGGATTTACTTATGTAATTTTAATCTTATTTTCAGCTTGTTTTCAGGTAAAGATGTTACTCTTTCATTGTCCCCCTCTATTTATACCCCGAGCTGAGCCCGGGGTTTTATTTTTTTTTGCATGGCGCAACCGGTCAACGAGTTCTTAGCTTCAGTGGGGGAAGGCAAGCCCCCACTGAAGCTTATTTGGGAAACTTACTTCAGGTGGGGTTTTAACCCCAACTGAAGTTTAGTTGACCTGATCCAGGGGCTTAGCGCCACTTAGCTCCCACTTCAGTGGGAGTCTAGTGGCGGTTAGCCATCGGGGAACTCGTTAATACAGTGATGTAGCCGCTCTTATCCCACCGCTTCAAAGAAGGCCGGCTTGAAGCTACGCTTCAGGCTGAAGGCCCCGCCGGCACACAGGCGGTGGCAAGAGCGGGTAGTCATCTGTGGTTAACAGCAGCATGCAAACTGTCAGCAATGCCATAAAAGATTGATTGCCTTTTTTCAACCGGGACAATCGCAACGCCTTCTTAAAAATTTTGTCGTTTCTAATGAAGGGTTTGGGCACCAAATATGGTATTTCTATAATGTTCGACCTAGAACCTGCTGGCAAACAGTGGAAAAGGCCAGGGGTGAGGTTCTATAGTGCGTTAGTGTTCGGGGAAGAATAACTACTGGCATCCGGTGGGCCTGTGGATGCACGCAAGGGGGAAACAGCAATTGGAGAAGTTGACGACCATGCTGGCGGTGGATATCGGGGGCGGGACCCAGGACATCCTCCTCTACGAGGAGGGGATGCCGGTGGAGAACTGCGTCAAGCTGGTGCTGCCGTCCCAGACCCGGATCATGGCGAAACGCCTCGCCCGGGCGACGAGGTACCGGCAGCACGTCTTTCTGTGCGGCCACCTGATGGGGGGAGGCCCCCTGGTTAGTGCCTTGAGGAAGCACCTCGACGCCGGGTTGCAGGCATACGCCACGCCCCAGGCGGCCAAGACCGTCCGGGACAACCTGGACGAGGTGGCGGCCATGGGCGTGCAGATCGTCGAGCAACCGCCCGAGGGCCGCTTCTATGGCCTCTACCTGCAGGACCTGGACATGGAAAGCCTGCAGCAGGCTTTGGAACTGTTCGACATCGACCTGCCGGCCGTCGTGGCCGTTGCGGTGCAGGACCACGGCGAGTGCATCGGCAGGAGCAACCGGAAGTTCCGGTTCGAGCACTGGGAACGGTTTCTGACCCGGGAGGGCAAGATTGAGGACCTGATCTACGGCGGCCCGGACACGGTGTACCGGGAGGTGCCGCCCTACCTGACCAGGATGCTCTCGGTACGGGACACCGTCTCCGGGGCCTTCGTGACGGACACGGGAGCGGCGGCGATCCGGGGGGCGTTGCTGGACCCGCTGGTCAGGGAACACCAGTCACAGGGGCTGATGATCGTCAACGTGGGCAATCAGCACACCCTGGCCGCCCTTGTCAGGGGCAACGGCATCCTCGGGCTCTTCGAGCATCACACCGGCCTGCTGACTCCGGACAAGCTGCAAGACTACCTGCGGCGCTTCGTCAGGGGGCAGGTCTCCAATGAGGAGGTCTATGACGACCAGGGGCACGGCTGTGCCTACAGCCCGGGATTCCGGGCTGGCAGCGCCGGTAGCCCGGAGTGGTCCTTCACAGCCATCACCGGCCCGCGCCGCCAACTGGCGGAGGGGCTGGGCTATTTTGCGGCTCCCAACGGGGACATGATGCTCAGCGGCTGTTTCGGCCTGGTGGCTGCCGTGCGTGATCTGCTCTCCTCGAGGTTCGATGCGGAGGATGTTAGGGGTTCGAAGGGAAGGCAATGATAAGAATAGGGGGATCTTCATGAACGAACAGACGGGTATCCAGCAGGTGTGGGACATGATCATCGTGGGGGCGGGGCCGGCCGGTCTGGCCGCAGCCCTCAATGGGCGGATCCGGGAGAAGAGCACCCTCATCCTGGCGGCGGGGCGGACGCCATCGCGCCTTCAGAAGGCCCCTCATGTCAAGAACTACCCCGGGTTTAACGGCATCACCGGGGAGGACCTGTACGAGCGCTTTTACCAGCATGCCCGGGAGATGGGCGTGGAGTTCCGGGAAGAGCGGGTGGAGAACATCTACCCCGGGGTGAACTTCACCGTGGTCACCCGCAGCAACCAGATCTACCTCGGGCGCACCGTGATCCTGGCCACCGGCATCCAGCAGGCCCGCCAACTGGAGGGGGAGCAGGAGTTGGTGGGGCGCGGCCTGGGCTACTGCACCACCTGCGACGGGCCGCTGTACCGGGATAAGGACGTGGCGGTGCTGGGGGAAACCCCGGAGGCCGAGGAAGAGGTGAACTTCCTGGCGGCCATCGGCCGCAATGTCTATTACTTTCCTCTCTATAAGGGCGAGGTCAAGGTGGACCGGAAGGTCGACGTGCGCCGGGAGCGGCCCCAGGCGATCTTGGGGGATGACCGGGTGCGGGCGGTAGCTTTGCCCGACAAGGAGATCCCCGTGGACGGGGTCTTTATCATCCGCACCGTGGCCCCGGCTGAACGGCTGATCGCCGGGTTGCGCCAGGAGCAGGGCGCCATCATGGTGGACCGCTCCATGGCTACCAACATCCCTTGCGTCTTTGCCGCCGGCGACTGCACCGGGAAGCCCTACCAGATCGGCAAGGCGGTCGGCGAGGGCCTCACCGCCGCCCAGTCTGCTATCCACTGCCTGGACAGCAAGCAGACGTCTGAAAGCGTCGGCTGAGGTGAACGGGCATTACAATAATTGATGATGATTATAAAAATAAATTGCATTAAAAGTGGTTTTGAATAAGGGTGCGATCCTTGGATAATCCAGTAATGGCAAGCATCGTGGCCTTATCAACGACTTTCGAAAATAACGTCCTAAAATTACATATTTACAATAAAATAATATAAAATCTATTGACACCGGGGCGCCGGATCACTATACTAATTAACAAATCTTGTGTTCCACATTTCTGGTATTTCTGGTCCGCCAACTGTTCAACTAGTTCTTGGCTTCAGTGGGGGCTTGTTTTCCCCCACTGAAGCTTATCAGTAAAACTTGGCTTACGCTGAGCCGACCGGGGTACCCTCTGGGTCGGGTACCCCGCGAAGGCGGAAGCCTTAGTTGCACTGATCCAGGGGCTTAGCGCCACTTAGCTCCCACTTCAGTGGGAGTCTAGTGGCGGTTAGGGGATTGCCTTCTCCCCACTGAAGCTTAGAACTAGTTAATACAGTGATGTAGCCGCTCTTATCCCACCGCTTCAGAGAAGCGGGGCATTAGAGCGGGTAGTCATCTGTGGTAAATAGTTAATCCAGTGGCGTAGCCGCTCTTACCTGTGTGCCCGTTTTCCCGGTGTGCCGGCGGGCTTTCAGCCAAGGCGGAGCCTTGAGCCGGCGTTCAGGCCGGGCGTTAGCCCGGATACGGAGGAGGAGAAGCGGGGAGAAGCGGGGGCATTAGAGCGGGTAGTCATCTGGTAAATAGCCTCATTGAACCGAAAGCGACGGGGGAGACATCCCAACACTTTTCTGAGCATGCCGGGCGCTGTCAAAATCAGCGGGGTTGCGGTCATTGACCCGATTAAAAGGGGACTGTCAAACCGGCGGGTAGTATTGCTCAGGCAGTGTCGTCAATGCGAGGGCCCTCTCGTCCCTGACAGTGTTCTGTCTTGGCGAGAGGGTGTTTTTATCCATATTTTGCCTGAAACCAATCAAAAGTGCATGCCAAATTTACAGTTGTCAAAGATGTTTTGAGCGTTACTAAAATATGGTACGGGGAGAGGGAAGCATTTGGGGCTTATCTATCTGGATGGGTGCTTTGTCGAGGAGGATGAGGCCAGGGTTTCCGTATTCGACCACGGGCTGCTTTACGGAGATGGGGTGTTCGAAGGCATCCGGGCTTATGAGGGCCGGGTATTCCGTCTCCAGGCGCATATCGAACGCTTCTTCGAATCCGCCAGGTCGATCATGTTGGATATCGGTATGCTGCCGCAGGAGGTATCGGAGGTAGTATTGGAGACCCTGCGCCGCAACGGCCTGCGCGATGCCTACATCAGGCTGGTGGCCACCAGGGGCCGGGGCGACCTGGGGCTTGACCCGCGCAAGTGCCCCAAGGCAACCGTATTCTGCATCGCCGCCCAGATCCAGCTCTACCCGGAGTCCTTGTACGAGCAGGGTCTGGACGTGGTCACCGCCGCTACCCAGCGCAACACCGTCAACACCGTCAACGCCAGGATCAAGTCTCTGAACTACCTGAACAGCGTGCTGGCCAAGATCGAGGCCAATCTGGCAGGAGTTCCGGAGGCGATCTTTCTGAGCAGCGAGGGCTATGTGACTGAGTGCACCGGCGACAACGTCTTCATTGTCAAGAAGGGGAGGGTGATCACGCCTCCGTCCTACCTCGGCCTGTTGGAGGGGGTGACCCGCAACGCCATCCTGGAGTTGGCAGCCAAGCTGGGCTATCCGGCGGTCGAGGCCGTCTTCACCAGGCACGACCTGTATATAGCCGATGAGTGCTTCCTGACCGGTACGGCGGCGGAGATGATCCCCGTTGTCAAGGTGGATGGGCGTTCCATCGCCGACGGCAAGCCGGGCCCCGTCACCAGGGTGTTGCTGCAAGAGTTCCGGAAGCTGGCGGCGGTGGACGGCCCGGAGATCTTCCCGGTCGAGGGCCAGGAAAACAACCCGGAAGCCGGGACGAAGAGTAGTAAGATGCGCGCTCTGGCTGAAGACGGGTACAACATTGGTCAGATTGCAAAGAATATGGGCGTATCGTACCAACAGGTATACAACACGTTGGGACCTGCTTACACGGCGGCCTCCAAGGAAGCGGAGAAAGCGGCCTCCAAGCGGGATGGCCGCGCCAGGAAATAACCGCAGCGGAGCGAGGGTGATGCAGTTCAACGGGGCGCCGTCGGTCCGGCTACCGGGGAGCCGTTCAGAGAACCGTATTGACCAAAACGAGAGGAGGTGAGTTATTGAAACTCACCGGTGCGGAGATTATCATCAAGGCTTTCGAACATGAGGGTGTGGATATCGTCTTCGGGTACCCGGGAGGGCAGATCCTGCCTTTCTATGACAAGCTCTATGACTCATCCATCAAGCATATCCTGGTGCGCCACGAACAGTGCGCCGCCCACGCCGCCGATGGCTACGCCCGGGCCACCGGCAAGCCGGGGGTCTGCATTTCCACGTCCGGCCCCGGGGCTACCAACCTGGTGACCGGCATCGCCAACGCCTACATGGATTCCATCCCGATCATCGCCCTGACGGGGCAGGTGCCCACGTCCAAGATCGGCAGCGATGCCTTCCAGGAGGCCGACATCACCGGCATCACCCTGCCGATCGTCAAACACAGCTACCTGGCCCGCGATGTGAATACGCTGGCGAGCATTGTGCGATCGGCCTTTTACATCGCTACCACCGGCCGCCCGGGCCCCGTGCTAATCGATCTTCCCAGTAATATTTCCACGGCCACGGCGGAGTTCGAGTACCCACCGCCGGTCGCTCTCGGGGGTTACCGACTCCCGGGGGAGATCGACCCGAGTCTGATCTACCAGGCGGCCAAGGCTATCGGCGAGGCGAAGAAGCCGGTGATCTACTCCGGAGGCGGTGTGATCTCCTCGGGGGCGTCTGAGGAGCTCCGGGAACTGGCGGAGAGGGCTCAAATTCCGGTTACCACCACCTTGCTGGGCAAGGGCGCCTTTCCGGAGACCCATCCCCTGTCGTTGGGGATGCTGGGGATGCACGGCACCAAGTATGCCAACTATGCCATCTCTTACAGCGACCTGATCATCGCCATCGGGGCGCGCTTCGACGACCGGATCACCGGGCGCCTGGATACCTTTGCGCCGCACGCCAAGGTGATTCACATCGACATCGACCCGGCGGAGATCGGCAAGAACGTGCGGGTGCACTACCCGCTGAACGGCGACGTCAGGGCGGTGTTGAAGGAGCTGCTGCTGCGCCTGGAGGCGCCGGAAGCCGGGGAGTGGCTGAAGCAGGTAAAGGCGTGGAAGGCGGAGAACCCGCTCACCTACACCAGGGTTGACGGTGTGATCAAGCCCCAGTACGTCGTCGAGCAGATCTGGGACCTGACCAGGGGCAACGGGATCATCACCACCGAGGTCGGGCAGAACCAGATGTGGGCCGCCCAGTATTACAAGACTCTGGCGCCCCGCACTTTCATCTCCTCGGGCGGGCTGGGCACCATGGGTTTCGGCCTGCCGGCCGCCATCGGGGCCCAGGCGGGCTGTCCTGACAAGGTGGTGTTCGACATCGCCGGGGACGGCAGCATCCAGATGAACTCCCAGGAACTGGCTACTGCTGTGGCGTATAACCTGCCGATCAAGGTCGCCATCCTCAACAACGGCTACCTGGGCATGGTGCGCCAGTGGCAGGAGCTGATGTGGAACCGCAGGTACTCCCAGACGGATCTCAACGTCGGCACGCCCGACTTCGTGAAGCTGGCGGAGGCATACGGGGCCTTGGGGCTGAGGGCCACCCGCCCCGAGGAGGTGCGCCCGGCCCTGGAGCAGGCGATTGCCACCCCGAAACCGGTGGTGATCGACTTCCTGGTGGCCCGGGAGGAGAACGTGTTTCCCTTTGTGCCGCCCGGTGAACCGCTGATTAAGATGGTGGGAGGTTAGGATCATGAGACACACTCTGTCTGTTCTGGCGGAAAACCAGCCCGGCGTGCTGACCAGGGTGGCCGGACTGTTTTCCCGGCGCGGCTACAACATCGAGAGCCTGGCGGTCGGCGAGACCCATGACCCCAGCGTCTCCTGCATGACCATCATGGTTGGCGGGGACGACCTGGTGATCGAGCAGGTGGTCAAGCAACTCGACAAGCTGATTGACGTCATCGAGATCAGGGACATTTCCCAGGTCGAGTACGTGGACCGGGAACTGGTGCTGATCAAAGTCAAGGCCGAGCCTTCTGTGCGCAGCGAGATCATGCAGATCGTGGATATCTTCCGGGTGAGGATCGTGGATATCGGCCAGGAAACCCTGATCATCGAGTGTACCGGCGACGAGGGAAAGATCCAGGCGATCGAGAAGTCCCTGCGGCCGTTCGGCATCCTGGAACTGGTGCGCACCGGCAAGATCGCCATGGTGCGCGGCCCCAAATACGGGGACGGGATTAAACAATAAAGTTAAAAAATGAAAAGGAGGCAGGAGCATGAAAATCTACTATGACCAGGATGCGGACCTGAAATGGCTGGAGGGCAAGACCGTAGCCGTGATCGGTTTTGGGAGCCAGGGGCACGCCCAGGCCCAGAACCTGCGTGACAGCGGCGTGAGCGTGATCGTTGCCGACGTGCCCGGCAGCGTCAATTGGGACAAGGCGGTGGAGGCGGGCTTCAAGCCGATGACTGCGGCGGAGGCGGCGGCTCAAGCCGACATCGTGCAGATGCTGATCCCGGACCAGACCCAGGCCGCCGTCTACCGGGCGGATATTGTCCAAAACCTCAAGCCGGGCAACGCCCTGGCCTTCTCACACGGCTTCAACATTCACTTCGGGCAGATCGTACCCCCGCCGGACATCGACGTCTTCATGGTGGCGCCTAAGAGCCCCGGCCACCTGTTGCGCCGCATGTACGAGGGGGGGGTCGGCGTGCCGTCGCTGGTGGCGGTGCACCAGGATTACTCCGGCAAGGCCAAGGAGATCGCCCTGGCCTACGCCAAGGGGATCGGCTCCACCAGAGCCGGCGTGCTGGATACCACCTTCAAGGAGGAGACCGAGACCGACCTGTTCGGGGAACAGGTGGTGCTCTGTGGTGGAATCACCGAGTTGATCAGGGCTGGTTTCGACACCCTGGTGGAGGCCGGCTACCAGCCGGAGAGCGCCTACTTCGAATGTCTCCACGAGATGAAGCTGATCGTCGACCTGATCTATGAGGGCGGCATCAGCACCATGCGCTATTCCATCAGCGACACCGCCGAGTACGGCGATCTGACCCGCGGCAAGCGGATCATCACTGAGGAGACCCGGGAGGAGATGCGGGCGATCCTGGATGAGATCCAGGACGGCAGCTTTGCCCGGGAGTGGCTGCTGGAAAACCAGGTTGGACGTCCGGTGTTCAACGCCTTAAGAAAGCGGGAGGCCGAGCACCCGATCGAGAAGGTCGGCGCCGAGCTGCGGTCGATGATGCCCTGGCTGCACAGGAACAAGCTGGTGAAGTGAGAAGTGAGAAGAGAGCGGGTGCCCAGCGCTCAAACTGAGGCTTTAATTAATTCGCGATTTTTTGGGATATGTGTTGAGTGCTGGGCGCGGAGGTGAGAATAGAAGGTACTGGCAGGCTCTGAGCTTCGCTCAGGCTCAAAGCACGCCTGCACTTCAGCTCCGCCAATACCAACAAGTTTCTCACCTCCAACCTCCCACCTCGCACATCCACCGCATCCGGGCTTACCGCCCGGCCTGAAAGAATGCGGCGCGCAGGTAAATTAGGAGGTGATAATCAGGTGACTGACCGTGTCTTCATTTTTGACACCACCCTCCGGGATGGCGAGCAGTCGCCCGGAGTAAGTTTCAATATCCAGGAGAAGCTGGAGATCGCCTGCCAACTGGCCAGGCTGAACGTGGACATTATCGAGGCCGGTTTTCCGATCACCTCGCCGGGAGATTTTGCCGCCGTCCAGGCGATTGCCAGGGAAGTGCGCGGCCCGGTGATCGCCGGACTGTGCCGGGCCAACCCGGTGGACATCGACCGGGCCTGGGAGGCCCTGCAAGAAGCGGAGCACCCGCGTATCCATATCGTGATCGCTACCTCTGACCTGCACATCAAGCACAAGCTGCAGAAGACCAGGCCGGAAGTGCTGGATCTGGCAGTGGCTGCCGTCAGGCAGGCCCGGGGCTACACCGGCGACGTGGAGTTCTCGGCGGAGGACGCCTCCCGCAGCGACCTTGATTACCTGTGCGAGGTGCTGGAGGCGACGATAGAGGCCGGGGCTACCACCGTGAACATCCCGGACACCGTGGGGTACGCCGTGCCACAGGAGTTCGGGGAGTTTATCGCCCAGATCCGGAGCCGGACAAAAGGGATCGACCAAGTGGTGATGAGCGTGCACTGCCACAACGACCTCGGCCTGGCGGTGGCCAACTCCCTGGCGGCCGTCGCCAATGGCGCCCAGCAGGTGGAGTGCGCCGTCAACGGCCTGGGTGAGAGAGCGGGGAATGCCTCCCTGGAGGAGATCGTGATGGGCCTGTACACCAGGCAGTCCTACTTCAATAAGGTGACCGGGATCAAGCACGACGAGATCTACCGCACCAGCAAGCTGGTAAGTTCCCTGAGCGGCATGGCCGTCCAGGCGAACAAGGCGGTGGTGGGCAAGAACGCCTTCCTCCACGCCTCCGGCATCCACCAGGACGGTGTGCTGAAGGAGCGTTCCACCTACGAGATCATGAACCCGCAGTTGATCGGGCTGCCCCAGTCCAATATCGTGCTGGGCAAGCTGTCCGGGAGGCACGCCTTCCGGGAGCGCCTGGCCGAACTCGGGCACATCCTGGACGGCGACCACCTGAACCAGGCCTTCGAGCGCTTCAAGGCCCTGACCGACCGCAAGAAGGAGATCACCGACCGCGACCTGGAGGCCCTGGTCAAGAACGAGATCAGGTCGGCGCCGGAGTTGTACCAACTGGAATACCTGCACATCTCCAGCGGCACCACGGTCGTCCCGACGGCCACGGTCGGTCTGAAACGGAACGGTAGCACCCAGGAGGAGGCCGCCTGCGGCGATGGCCCCGTGGACGCGGCCCTCAAGGCGATCGATAAAATTACCGGTTTTCAAGACATTGTTCTGAGCGAGTATACGATCAGCGCCGTCACCGGCGGCAAGGACGGCAAGGACGCCCTGGGCGAGGTCACCGCCAGGGTCGAATACGGCGGCAGGCCATTCATCGGGCGCGGCCTGTCCACCGATGTCGTCGAGGCCAGTGTCAAGGCCTACCTGAATGCTGTAAACAAGGTGATCTACGAATCCGGCCTGGCCACCGAAGAGTTGGGTGTTCCCGGCAAGCGGCGCCGCGGACGGCCGCCCGGCTCTGGCAGGAAAACAAACGGGAAAAACACGTAATATCGAGGTTCGAGGCCTACGAACTTCGAATCTGAATATCGTACCTCGAGAAGTGGGGGAGCATTCATGGGCATGACTATAACTGAAAAGATCCTGGCCGGCCACGCCGGCAGGGAGCGGGTGGCCCCCGGCGAATTGGTCAATTGCAGGCTGGACCTGGTACTGGCCAACGACATCACCGCCCCGTTGGCCATCCAGGAGTTTCGCAAGCTTGGTGTGAGCAAGGTTTTCGACCCCGGGCGGGTGGTCCTGGTGATGGACCACTTCACCCCCAACAAGGACATCAAGTCTGCGGAACAGTGCCTGGTGATCCGGGAGTTTGCCCGGGAGTTCGGGATCGTCAACTACTTTGACGTGGGCGCCATGGGGATCGAGCACTGCCTGCTGCCGGAACAGGGGCTGGTGCTGCCCGGCGACTGCATGATCGGGGCGGATTCCCACACCTGCACCTACGGGGCGCTGGGGGCCTTCGCCACCGGGGTCGGGAGCACCGACCTGGCGGCGGGCATGGCCCTGGGCGAGTGCTGGTTCAAGGTTCCGGAAAGCATGAAGTTCGTCTTTCACGGCGAATTGCGCCCCTGGGTGGGCGGCAAGGACCTGATCCTCTACACCATTGGCCGGATCGGAGTGGAGGGGGCGCGCTACCGGGCGATGGAGTTCACCGGGGAGGCGATCGGCGCCCTGTCGGTGGAGGGCCGGCTGACCATGTGCAACATGGCAGTGGAGGCGGGCGCCAAGAACGGCATCGTCGCCCCGGACGACAAGACCCTGGCCTTTGTGGCAGGGCGGGCGCGGCGGCCTTTCCAGGCCCACGCCGGCGACCCGGAAGCCTCCTACGTCGAGGTGCACGAGTACGAGGCGGGGCAGATCGAGCTCCAGGTAGCCTTCCCGCACCTGCCCGAGAACTCCAGGCCGGTCTCGGAGGCGGCGGGGATCGCCGTCGACCAGGTGGTGATCGGCTCCTGCACCAATGGGCGCTTGGAGGACCTGAGAATGGCAGCCGGCATCCTCAGGGGGCGCCGCGCCAGCAGTAAGCTGCGCCTGATCGTGATCCCGGGCACCCAGGAGATCTACCTGCAGGCTATGCGGGAGGGACTGTTAGAAGTCTTCGTGGAGGCCGGGGCGGCAGTCAGCACGCCTACCTGCGGTCCCTGCCTGGGCGGCCACATGGGCATCCTCGCCCACGGCGAGAGGGCGCTGGCTACCACCAATCGCAACTTTGTGGGACGGATGGGCCATCCGGAGAGCGAGGTCTACCTGGCGGGGCCGGCGGTAGCTGCAGCCTCTGCCATCACCGGCTACATCACCCACCCGGAGGAGGTCGTCAGCAAGTGATCATCAAAGGACGCATCTGGAAATTCGGCAACGACGTGGACACCGACCTGATCATCCCGGCCCGCTACCTGAACACCACCGACCCGCAGGAGTTGGCGTCCCACTGCATGGAGGACGCGGACAAGAGCTTTGCGGGGCGGGTTCAACCAGGCGACATCATCGCGGCCGGCCGCAACTTCGGCTGCGGCTCCTCCCGGGAACACGCACCGGTGGCCATCAAGAGCGCCGGCGTGAGCTGTGTGATCGCCGCCAGCTTCGCCCGCATCTTCTACCGGAACGCCGTGAACATCGGGCTGCCGATCCTGGAAGCCGGCGCCTCGGTGGAAACCATTGAAAACGGCGACGAGGTGGAGGTAGACCTGGCAACGGGCGAGATCAGGAACCTCACTCATCCGGGGGTCTATAGGGCGGCTGCGTTCCCGCCGTTCATGCAGCAGATCATCAAGGCCGGCGGGCTGATCAACTACGTCAAGGAGAGGATGGCGGAACGTGCCTGAGATCTTGCTATTGCCGGGAGACGGCATCGGCCAGGAGATTGTTCCGGAGGCGGTCAAGGTGCTGGAGGCGGTCTCCAAGCGTTACCAGTTGTCATTCAACTTCAAGACCGCCCTCATCGGCGGGGCGGCCTACGACGCCACCGGCCACCCGCTGCCGGAGGCGACCCTGCAACTGTGCCGGGAGAGTGACGCCATACTGCTCGGGGCGATCGGCGGACCGAAGTGGGACTCCCTGCCGGTGGCCCTGCGCCCCGAAGCGGGCGCCCTGCTGCCCCTGCGCAAGGCCCTCGGCCTGTACGGCAACATCCGCCCGGCGGTGCTCTATCCCTGCCTGGCGGCGGCCTCGCCCCTGAAACCGGAGGTGGTGGCCGGCCTCGACCTGGTGGTGGTGCGGGAGCTGACCGGCGGCCTCTACTTCGGGGAGAAGAGGCGGGAATGGGCGAACGGGGAGGAGCGGGCGAGGGACACCCTGGTCTATTCCGCTGGTGAGATCCGGCGCATCGGGCGCCTGGCCTTCGACCTCGCCCGCAAGCGGCGCCGGCGCCTGACCTCCGTGGATAAGGCCAACGTGATCGAAAGCTCGCGGCTCTGGCGCCAGGAGATCACCAGGCTGGGCGAGGAGTACCCGGACGTCACCCTGGACCACATGTACGTGGACAACTGCGCCATGCAACTGGTGCGCCGGCCGTCCCAGTTTGACGTGATCGTGACCGAGAACATGTTCGGGGACATCCTGTCCGACGAGGCCAGCGTGCTCACCGGCTCCATCGGGATGCTCCCCTCGGCCAGCATCGGTGGGGAGGTCGCCCTGTACGAACCGGCCCACGGCTCGGCCCCGGACATCGCCGGGCAGCAGAAGGCGAACCCGCTGGCCACCATCCTGTCCGCAGCCATGATGCTGCGCCTCTCCTTCAACCTGGAGGATGCAGCCCAGGCGGTGGAGCAGGCGGTACAGCAGGCGCTGGACAGCGGCTACCGCACCCCTGACCTGGCCCTGGACGGGGAGCAGACGGTGACCACCGGGGAGATGGGTACCATGGTGGCGGAAATGGTGGTTAATGGTTAGCCTGCTCGGGGTTCGAGGTTAGAAGTTCGAGGTTCGAAGGGAAAGCAACTATTATGAGAGGATGATGTAAAGTGGGGATTACTTGGACGGCAACAAGGTAAGGGTGCTGATCTACGACACGACGCTCCGGGACGGCTCCCAGGCCGAGGGGATCAGCCTCACGGTCGACGACAAACTGAAGATCACCCGGAAGCTGGATGAGCTGGGGGTGGCCTATGTGGAGGGCGGCTGGCCCGGCTCCAACCCCAAGGACACCGAGTACTTCCGGCGCGTCCGCAGCCTGGCCCTGCACCACGCCAGGATCGTCGCCTTCGGGTCGACCCGCCGGGCGGGAGGGGACGTCACCGGCGACACCAACCTCCGGGCGCTGCTGGAGGCGGAGACTCCCTGCGTGTGCCTCGTCGGAAAAACGTGGGACTTCCACGTCCACACCGCCCTCCAGACAACACTGGAGGAGAACCTGGCCATGATCCGGGACAGCGTCGGTTACATGAAGGACAAGGGCCGGGAGGTGGTCTACGACGCCGAGCACTTCTTCGACGGATTCAAGGCCAACCCGGACTATGCCCTGGCCACCCTGGAGGCCGCCGCAGGCGCCGGGGCGGACTGGATCGTGCTCTGCGACACCAATGGCGGCAGCCTCACCTTACAGGTGGAGGAGATCGTGGGCCGGATTGCTGCCTGTATCGCCGCGCCGCTGGGCATTCACACACACAACGACGGGGAGCTGGCGGTGGCCAACAGCATTGCCGCCGTCAACCGCGGGGTGCGCATGGTGCAGGGCACCATCAACGGATACGGGGAGCGCTGCGGCAACGCCAACCTCTGCTCGGTGATCCCCAACCTGCAGTTGAAGATGAACTGCGATTGCATCGATCCCGCCTTGCTGCAGCACCTGACCGAGGCCTCCCACTTTGTGGACGAGATCGCCAACATGGCCCCCCGCACCCAGCAGTCTTTCGTGGGGGCGAGCGCCTTTGCACACAAGGGGGGCATCCACGTCAGCGCCATTCTGAGGAACCCGCTGACCTACGAGCACATCGACCCGGCCCTGGTAGGCAACCACCGGCGCGTCCTGGTGTCGGAACTGGCCGGGCTCAGCAACATTTTCAGCAAGGCCCAGGAGCTGGGCCTCGACCTCGAGCAGGGCAACCCCCATGCCCGGGAGCTGATCCAGCAGATCAAGGACATGGAGCACCGCGGCTACCAGTACGAGGCAGCCGACGCCTCCCTGGAACTGCTACTGCGGCGGGGCCTCGGCAAGTACAGGGAGTTCTTCACCTTCGAGAGCCTGAAGATCCATGTGGATAAGCACCCCCGGGACCCGGAGGCGATCAGCACCGAGGCCACCCTCAAGCTGCGCGTGGGAGACCGGCTGATACACACGGCGGCGGAGGGGAACGGCCCCGTGTCCGCCCTTGACAACGCCCTGCGCAAGGCCCTGGAGGAGTCCTATCCCTGCCTGAAGGAGATGCGCCTCGTGGACTACAAGGTGCGGGTGCTGGACGGCAAGGAGGGCACCGGGTCCACGGTGCGGGTGCTGATCGAGTCCTCTGACGACCAGGACGTCTGGAGCACCGTGGGGGTTTCCGAGAACATCATCGAGGCCAGTTGGCAGGCCCTCACAGACAGCATGAACTACGCCCTGCTGAAATCAGAGGTCAGAGGCAAGAGGTCGGAAGCCGGAGAAAAGATGTGAAAAGCGAAAAACAGACTGAAATCTGATATTCGGCATCCGACTTCTAAAAACAGAGGCTGGCCACCTTGATTGTGGCAGGCTATGAGGCTCCCGCCTCATTCTGACATCTGACATCCTGCATCCGACATCTGTTATTGTACCGGTTGAAGATAGTGAAAGACCGGAGGGGCGGCGCCGGGCAGATCCAACTCAGACGATCGCTGGACGACCGGATAGATCTTGTAGACGGCCAGGTTGTCGAGCACGCCGCCCAGAAGCCGCAAGCCGGCCTCCAAGGTGTCCGGGTTGCCGATCGCCTTAATGGTACAGGGGAAGGTGATATCAGCGCCGTTGACGGTGATGGTCATCTTCTCCTTGTTCCAGTAGATGGTGGTCCAGGCGGTGATCCGCTGGTCGTTGATGCTGATCGCCTCCGCCTGGGAGGACCAAAGCTCGTTGATGATGTCCACCAGGTCCAGGTAAACGATGTTGGAATCGGGGGGTATGGTGACGGTGATGCCCGGGCCCTTGACCGGGATCAGGCCGAAAGCGATCTCCAGTTGGTTGGATTCTTTGGTCAAGTTTCTCGCCAGGGATGCCCCGTTGGTGGTGTCGCTGTTTAGCGCCTGCTGCTGCTGTTCCAGGTCTTGCAACTCCTTCTCCAGGTTAGCCCGCTTGTCCTGCAGCCCCTTTAAGATCAGCGTCAGGTCGTCGGTGCTCTGCAGCGAGAGGTCGCTCCGGAAGATCTGCTGGGCGTGAAACTGCACCGAGATCAGGACTCCCAGCAGCAGGAAGACGATCAGCACCGGGGTGCGCCACTTTTTGACGTTATCCATCCTTCTTCGCTCCCAGCGCAGACAGGTTGCGTTTCTGCATCCAGTTGGCCAGCATTTCCCGCCGGATGATGGCCAGGTTCTGGAATATCCGCACTCCGAAGACGAACACCGCGGCCAGGTACAGGTCGACTCCCAGCCGGTCGCCCATGTAGGCCAGCAGCGCCGCCAGCATGGCGTTGGTGAAGAAGCCGGTGAGGAGCACCGTACCGTCGAACTTGTCCTCGATGATCGATCTCAGCCCGCCGAAAACTGAATCCAGGGCGGCCAGCACCGCCACCGAGAGATACTTGGCGTATATCCCCGGGATCGGTATGGCCAGGGTAGACCCGATGCCGATTCCCAGCAACAGGCCGAGAATTGGAAGCCACATGCGCTATACCCCCTATTGGGTGTGGGCCTTTCTCGAGGTTCGAAGAGTCAGAAGGGGCAATAATCGAGCCTCGAACCTCGAGGAGGCCTCGAACCTCGAGGAGGCCACCCACCACTATTTTGACGTGGCGTACGAGAACTGGTAGCTGCCCTTGTAGGCGGGCGCCAGGACTGCCGGACTGTTCTCCACGCTCACCGGGAAGCCGGCCATTTTCAGGATGTTGTACTCGTTTTCCGGCGACTCCAGCATACCGGTCAGGTCGTCCGGGTTCCCGATCGCCCTGATGATGTAGGGCGGGGCCAGGCGGGTGGAGTTTACCAGAATAGTGTTGCCTGCGCACCGGATTTCTGTCGAGGCGACGACCCGCTGGTCATTGACGGAAATGGCCTCAGCCCCTGCGGCCCGGAGATCGTTGACGATATACAATAGGTGCTGGTCGTGGATCAGGTAGTCATCAGGATTGAACTGCCCGGGATTGAGGGCCTCGGCGGCCTCGGCGTCCTTGCGGTTGTCGTCCAGGGAGATGATCAGCCCCGGCCCCTGGACCTCGGTGAAGCCGGCCAGGGTGTCCTGCTGCTTGATCTGGTTCTGCAAGTCCGTCACGGTCTGGCGGCCGGCGGCGCTGTTCAACTGGAAGGTGTTGAGCAGGTTCCTGCGGCCGCTGACATCCAGTTCGATGTCGGCGATCTCGCTCTCCTGGGACTTGATCAGGTTGGCCAGGTTTTCGTTTTGGACGCGCGAGGGAAGGATGCCGCTGTTGGCCAGGCTGCGCAGGGCGAGGACCAGCAGCAGCCCGGACAGGAACAGCACCAGCGTCAGCGGCGCTTGCCATTTTTTAAGGGCGTACCTTCCCAGCTTCACCATGGCCCCTCCTCGTTGAACCATAGGGGACATTCCCCAGAAGGGGTGTGTCCCCATTCCTCTAATGATTCGATGGCGGTGGCGAAACTCCTGCCGGTGTCGAACTATCACCGGGGGCTTCCTCCGCATCCAGGCCTTCGGCCTGGCCTGAACGCCGGCTCAAGGCTCCGCCTTGGCTGAAAGCCCGCCGGCACACCGGGAATGCGGAGTACATAACACCGCATACGGCGCCCAGGACACATATTACCACAAATATACGTTCGCTGCAAGCATGCAGTATTCACCGCGCCCGCAAGCGGGGGCCACTACGGAAGAAACAAGAAAAAGGGATATCCGCACCTGGAACGAAATATTTTTATAGAGACCGCGGCGGGCTGCATGGCAGTCATCTGTGGTGAAAGATTCCGGCCGCGGTGGATGTAATTATTTAAAGGGATAGTTTGAAGCAAACCGAACGGAGGCGCCCTCGATGCGGTTGTACGGCGTCCTGGCAGTGACCGGCCAAAATTATTTGCAGGTGTTTTCCGGGTTCGTGACGGGGTTCACGGCCAGGTTCCTGCCCTATCTGAGCTACATCGATCTCAGGACCGTGATCGACATCCTGGCGGTGGCCTTCGTGTTCTACAAGCTGCTGATGTGGATCAAGGGGACACGGGCGATCCAGCTTCTGAAAGGGCTGGCGGTGCTGGTGATCGCCTCCACTCTCAGCGAGCGCTTTCAGTTGTACACCACGAGCTGGCTGCTGGAGAAGACCTGGACCGCCCTGTTCGTAGCCCTGCCGGTGGTCTTTCAGCCGGAGTTGCGCCGCGCCCTGGAGCAGTTGGGCCGGGGCGGGTTCTTCGGACGCTCACTGTTCAATGTCGACGAGGATAACCGGCGGGCAGTGCGGGAGATCGTCCGGGCGACCGAAGCGCTGTCCCGGCGCAAGGTGGGCGCCCTGATCGTGTTCATGAGGGAAACAGGCCTCCAGGAGTATATCGACAGCGGCATCAAGATGGATGCCCTGGTGACCGCCGAGCTGATCGTCAACGTCTTCGAGCCCAATACCCCTCTGCACGACGGGGCGGCGATCGTCTACAACGGTAGGATGCTGGCCGCGGCCTGCTTCCTGCCTTTGACGGAGAACACCTACCTGAGCAAGGAATTGGGCGCCAGGCACCGCTCGGCCATCGGCATCACCGAGCACAGCGACGCGGTCTCCCTGGTGGTCTCCGAGGAGACCGGGATGATTTCCCTGGCCGAGGACGGCAGGATCACCAGGGGCCTGAGCATCGCAGATCTGGAGCAGCGGCTGGAGGAGTACGTCCGGCCGGGCAGCAAGAGGATGGGGAGGGCGAGAGATGGCCGGGGATAGGCGGGAGAACTGGCTGGTGCGCTACAACGTGGGTTACAGGATCCTGGCGGTGTGCCTGGCGTTTTTGCTCTGGTACTTCGTGGCCGGACAGCGCGACCCGTTGGCCAAGCAGACCTACACCCGCCCGGTGGAACTGCGCCCGACCACGACGCAGTTGGTGTCCACGACGACGCTGCCGGAGGTGACGATCACCATCAGCGGCATCAAGGACCTGGTGCAGTCCCTGCAGGGGCAGGACATTCACGCCTACGTGGACGTGTCCGACCAGACAGCGGGCGTCTGCAACCTGCCGATCCAGACCGGCGTGCCGGACAACATCCAGGTGCTGAGCATCTATCCGCAGACGGTGCGGGTCAGCCTGGACTACCGGGAGTCAAAGAAGGTGCCGGTGAAGGTGGTGCTGCAGGGCACTCCCGCCCCGGGCTTCATGACCCTGAATCCTGCAGTCACGCCGGGCGTGGTGACGGTGAGCGGCCCCAGCGGCCAACTCGGAGGGCTTCAGGAGGTCCAGGCGGTGGTCAATACCACCGGGGTGAACATCAACATCACCACCAAGGCGCCTTTGCAGGTATCAGGGTACGGGGACGAGTTGGAGTTGAATCCGAAAGAGGCGGAAGTGGTCGTTCCGGTGGTACCCAGCGGGTTGGTCAAGAATGTCCCGGTCATTGCCGATATACGCGGTACTCCCGGCCTGAACCAGGCGGTCAAGTCGGTGGCGGTCGAGCCGACCATGGTGGAGCTTACCGGCGCCCAGGAGGCGTTGGCCGGACTGGTTGCGGTCTATACCCAGCCGGTGGACATCACAGGCGCTACAGACCAGGTGGTCGAGGACGTGGACCTGGTCCTGCCCCAGGGCGTGTCCCTGGTCAACCAGGGACAGGCGCATGTGACGGTGGACCTGGGCGCTGCAACAACCGGAGCGCCGCAGCAGACACAATGACCTGCCGGCAACCGGGCCGCCCGGCGCTTAACCGGATGACGGGCGCTCCGGTTTGCAGGCTTCAGCCCCTGCCCTGTTTCTGCTCCTGAGTTTATACAGGTACATGGGGATAAGCAGGATCACCACGATGATCCCGCAGGCGGCGAAACCGAACCTGGCGCCGATATAATCATCGGCCAGGCCTGCATACAGGTTGCCGATCGGCGTGGAACCGGAAAAAACGAGGGTGTACACACTCATGACCCGGCCCCGGAACTCATTTTCGGTATTGAGTTGCATGGTAGAGTTGATGGTGGCGCTGAATAGGTTGAAGAAAATACCCGTAACCGCGATGTAAAATCCGGCGAGCAGAAAGTTGATTGTGAAACTGTTCAGGATCAGGAAGATACCGATGATCGTCGGGACAGCATAGATCACCAGTTTATTCGGGCCAGACTTGCTCGTGATAGCAACCAGCATGGCGCCGATAAGTGCTCCAATCCCGGAGCAGGAGAAGAGGATGCCCATGCCCATGCTACCATGTTTCAGGACAACTTCGGAAAAGACAGGGATCAGGACGTTGTTGTTCATGGCGAAAGTGCCGATGATGGTCATCAACAATGTGGCATCGAAGAGAATCCGTCGCCGGTAGATATATCTGAGACCATCCCTGATATCCGTCAGAATGTGCTGGTTTGCCGCCAATCGCCTGGCCGCCATTGGCAGCGGGTGAATGAAAAACAGGCTGATAACGACCGCGGCAAAGCTGATCGAGTTTGCCAGAAAACACATTCCCACGCCGTAATACCCTATCACCAGACCGGCGATCGCCGGCCCCACAATTCTTGACATGTTAAACATGGCAGAGTTGAGGGCGATGGCGTTCATCAGGTCATCTTTGCCTACCAGTTGGATGACAAACGATTGACGCGCCGGCATATCGAACGTGTTTACAAGTCCCAGCGCCGCAGCCAGCACCAGAATGTGCCAGAACTGAATATGTCCGGAAAAATCGAGGATTGCTAAAATCAGGGTGACGACCAGAGACGCTGACTGGGTAAAAAACAGGATCTTCTTCTTGGAAAGCTTATCGACCAGAACTCCCGCAAATAGCGAGAAAAGAAGCACTGGCATGAACTGGATGGCGCCAACCAGGCCGAGCAGAAAGGCCGACTTGGTCAGCGTATAGGCCAGCCAGGGCTGGGCGACATTCTGCATCCAGGTGCCGATCAGGGAGATGCACATACCGATCCAGTAGTATCTGAAGTTGCTGTGCTTGAGAGGGAGAAAAGGATTATTGAAAGATCTTTTGTCATGACTTGGTGGGTTCATTGTTTTTGATTCCTGTTCGTTTCTGATTTATTTAACATATACTAAAAATCTGGACTGAATGCGAACTTCAACTTCCCACGATGACTACCCGCTCTAATGCCCCCGCTTCTTTGAAGCAGGGGAATAAGAGCGGCTACGTCCCTGGATCACGATTCCTAAGCTTCAGTGGGGGAAGGCAAGCCCCCGCTGAAGCTTAGGAATCGTTGACAATTGGCGCCTTGACAGGGAAAACAGTCTATTTTGTCTCCCGTGTATTTAGGTCACTAGGCATAGTATATTACAAAAAAGTGGCTTATTGTATGCAGCGGGCGTTCTTTTCCCTTAAGCAGGGGAGGATCGCCCCGTCAGCCGGGTTATCCTGCGTCTATCCGGAAACGACGCCGGCATCCCCTCCTTTCATCCCATGCCACGTGGCAACAGCAGGGAATATGGTATAATAAGACGTGTTTGTTTCACGGGGGAGGCAATCTAGCAGGATGGGGACTCTTTTCGGTACGGACGGGGTCAGGGGCGTGGCTAACAGGGACCTCACGGCGGAATTGGCGTTCCGCCTCGGACGGGCGGGGGCATACGTCCTCAACCGGCACGGCGCCAGGCCGCGGATCATTATCGGGAAAGACACGCGGATCTCCGGTGACATGCTGGAGGCCGCTTTGACTGCGGGCATCCTGTCGGTTGGCGGCGACTGCATCAGGGCCGGGGTGATCCCCACTCCGGGGTTGGCGTACCTGGCCCGGACCATGGACTGCTGTGCCGGGGCGATGATCTCCGCTTCGCACAACCCGGTGCCCGACAACGGGATCAAATTCTTCGCCGGGGACGGCTTCAAGTTGCCGGACGCCGTGGAGGAGGAGATCGAGGCCCTGGTCTTCAATGAGCAATTCCCCTTCCCCCAACCGGTGGGGGAGAAGATCGGGCGGGTCGCAGTGGACGGGGACTGCGTCGAACGCTACCTGGCCTTTTTGAAGGAACAGGCAGGGGGCCTTGACCTGACCGGACTGAAACTGGTGATCGACTGCGCCAACGGCGCTGCCTCGCATATCGCCCCACGGTTGTTCGCGGGGCTGGGCGCCCAGGTGCAGAGCATTTACAGCGAGCCGAACGGGGTCAACATCAACGCCGGGTGCGGTTCGACTCACACCGGGCCGCTGCAGCGGGTGGTGCCGGACCTCGAGGCCGACCTGGGGCTGGCCTTCGACGGGGACGCCGACCGGCTGATCGCCGTCGATGAGCAGGGGAACGTGGTGGACGGCGATCAGACCATGGTCATCTGCGGCCTGGAACGCAAGCGTAAGGGAACCCTGCCCGGCGACCGGGTGGTGGTCTCGGTGATGAGCAACCTCGGCCTGCGGGAGGCCTTCCGGAATGCCGGCATCGAGGCGCCGGAGACCAAGGTGGGCGACCGCTACATCCTCGAGGAGATGCGCCGGTCGCAGGCGGTGCTGGGGGGCGAGCAGTCCGGTCACATCATCTTTCTCGACCGTACCACCACCGGCGACGGCCTGCTGACCGCCCTGGAATTGTTGAAGGTGGTAAGGGAGTCCGGGCAGCCGCTATCGAGGCTGGCCAGGAAGATGACCCGCTTCCCCCAGGTGCTGGTTAACGTACAGGTGCAGAACAAGCAGGCCCTGCATGGCCATCCGGTGATCGCCGAGGCGGTGTGCCTGGCCGAACAGAAGCTGGCCGGGCGGGGCCGGATCCTGGTGCGGCCTTCGGGCACCGAGCCCCTGGTACGGGTGATGGGGGAGGGCCCCCGGGAGGACGAGTTGATAGAGGTGGTGTCCGAGCTGTCAGAGGTGGTGAAAGCACATCTAAGTTGAAGGAGGTGACAAGCTGGCCAGTTTTTGCGGCTTGCAGACTTCTGTCAGAATAGCGTCAAAATATTGTTGTCCCTTTTTCTTCAAATATAGAATATAATAGAGCAAAGTAGAGCCTCCGGCCGAGAGGCCGGTCGCCAATTCAAGCTGACTGCGACGGGATCAAGTCCCCGCGTATCTCCGCTGGTACATGGTAGCGCCCGAACCAGCCCGGCTGACGACAGACAGGCTGGTTGACGAGGAAGGGGTTAATCGAAGTCTTCGGCGGATGCCCCTCGGTGGCCCACCACCGTAAGGGTGCCTTCAAATCCGGAGAGCAATCTCCGGGACAAAGAGGCGCCTGGCTGGGAGCGGAGCCGCGCCGCGCGCAGCAGCACAAGGAGGAAACTAGAAGATGTGCGGCATTGTCGGCTACCTTGGTAGCCAGGACGCGGTTTCGGTGTTGATGAACGGTTTGAAGACCCTGGAGTACCGCGGGTATGACTCCGCGGGAGTGGCCTACCTGAATGAGGGCATCCTTGAGGTGCGCAAGAAGATGGGACGGATCGCCGTCCTCGACGAATACCTAGGAACCCAGCAGTGGCACACCCAGATCGGGATTGGCCACACCCGCTGGGCGACCCACGGTCGGCCCTCCGACCGCAACGCCCACCCCCATTTCGACTGCACTCACAAATTCGCTGTGGTCCACAACGGCATCATCGAGAACTTCGCCGAGCTGCGGGAGCGCCTGCAGGCCAATGGCCACCGCTTTGTCTCGGAGACCGACACCGAGGTGCTCGCCCACCTGGTGGAGGAAGCCTACCGGGGGAACCTGCGCCTCGCCCTGCGGGATGCCCTGCAGCAGGTGCGCGGCTCCTATACCGTGGTGCTGCTGAGCGAACACCACCCGGACCGGATCGTGGCCTCCCGCAAGGACAACCCGCTGGTGGCGGGGATTGGCGACGGCGAGTACTTCGTAGCCTCGGACATCCCGGCGCTGCTCCCCTATACCCGGAAGATCTACCTCCTGAACGCCGGGGAGATCGTGGAACTGACGCCGGACGGCATCAACATCGTCGACTTCCAGGACCGCCCGGTGCACAAGGAGATCTTCCACGTCAACTGGGACGCCCAGGCGGCGGAGCGGGGCGGCTACCCGCACTTCATGCTGAAGGAGATCTGCGAGCAGCCCCTGGCGATCAAGAACACCCTGAGCAGCAGGCTGACACCTGACGGCAGCGGCATCCAGCTCAGCGAGATCGGCCTCACCCCCGAGCAGATCCGCAACTTCAGCAAGGTGGCCATCGTCGCCTGCGGCACCGCCTACCACGCCGGCATGGTCGGCAAGTACGTGTTCGAGAAGCTCGCCCGCATCCCGGTGGAAGTCGACCTGGCGTCGGAGTTCCGCTACCGCGACCCGCTAATCGACCCCAAGACGCTGGTGGTGATCGTCAGCCAGTCCGGGGAGACCGCAGACACCCTGGCTGCCCTGCGGGAGGCCCGCAAGCGGGGCTGCCACGTGCTGGCGGTGACCAACGTGGTCGGCAGTTCGGTGGCCAGAGAGGCGGACGACGTCATCCACACCTGGGCGGGTCCGGAGATCGCCGTGGCCTCCACCAAGGCCTACACCACCCAGGTGCTGGTGATGTACCTGCTGGGGATGCTGTTCGCCCGGGAGCGGGGCAAAATCACCACGGAGCAGGAGTCCGAGATCGTGGCGGCTCTATTGCAGTTGCCGGAACAGATCGACCAGATCCTGGATCAGAAGGAGCGGATCGAGGAGCTGGCCCAGCAGTACCACAACTGCCAGGACGTCTTCTTCCTGGGGCGAGGCCTGGACTACGCCGTAGCCCTGGAGGGCGCCCTGAAGCTCAAGGAGATCTCCTACATCCACGCCGAGGCCTACGCCGCCGGCGAGTTGAAGCATGGGACATTGGCGCTGATCGTGGAGGGAGTGCCGGTGGTAGCGCTGGCCACTCAGGATGAATTACTGGAGAAGCTGATCAGCAACGTCAAGGAGGTCAAGGCCCGAGAGGGCACGGTGATCGGCCTCTGCCTGGGCAAGCAGGAGTTGGTGGACAGCACCTGCGACCACGTGATCAGGCTGCCGGAGGCCCCCTCGTTCGTGGCCCCGCTGCTGAGCGTGGTGCCATTGCAGTTGTTTGCCTACTACATGGCCGCCGCCCGGGGTTGCGATATTGATAAGCCGAGGAATTT
>JBEKFU010000029.1:0-20636 GCA_050013155.1 Thermacetogeniaceae bacterium
ACCCGGTATGGAAGTTGCCATTGGAAAGCTATGACCTCTGGGAGGAGCGCTGGGGGGTCTTCAGCTTCACCTCCGCGGCGGTATACGCCGGTCTGACGGCGGCGGCCAATTTTGCAGACCTGTTCGGCGATCTCCGCTCCGGGGCTGTCTACCGCCAGGCAGCCGGGGAGGTGCATGACGGACTGGAGCGGCACCTGTACAGCAGTACCCTGGGGCGGTTCCTGCGCGGCGTCTATGTCCAGGGAGATGACCTGGTCCCGGACCAGACCCTGGATGCCAGCCTGTACGGCCTGTTTGCTTTTGGCATGCTGCCCGCCGACGACCCCCGGGTGGTACGAACCATGGAAGCAGTTCGGGATCAGGACCAGGGTGGGCGGACTGGCCCGCTATACCGGGGACTGGTATTTTCGCAAGAGCGAGGATGTGGAGAGAGTTCCGGGCAACCCCTGGCTTCTGACCACCATCTGGCTCGGCGAATGGTACACCGCCAAGGCCCGGAACCGGGAGGAACTGGGCTTTGCCCGCAGCCTTCTGGAGTGGGTGGCGGACTACCGGATGGAGAGCGGCGTCCTCTCAGAGCAGATCCATCCCTACTCCGGGAAACCTTTATCGGTAGCCCCGCTGACCTGGTCTCACGGGGCCTATATCCTTGCCGTCATCAACTATTTGGAAAAGTACCGTTCCCTGTCATCCTGAACTCCTACAAGCGTCCTGGACGCCTGCGACAATGTCTGCTGCTACAATGTTTTCCACAGATGGCTACCCGCTCTAATACCCCCGCTTCTTCGAAGTGGTGGGATAAGAGCGGCTACGCCACTGTATTAACTGGCTCTAAGCTTCAGTGGGGGATTGCTTTCCCCCACTGAAGCTTAGAGCCAGTTGAACACCTCGACAGACCCTTGTCCCCCGATGTCCTTTGTGCTAAGATCTGTATGTCAGTTGGGTTGTACTGGCTGTTTAGCGTTGAGAACGGGGGAAAGGGTGTCATGGAGACTGTCGCCCGCGAGATCAAGATCGAAGGGGTTGTCCAGGGAGTTGGATTCCGCCCCTTTGTTTTTCGTCTGGCCACTGAGTACGGGATCAGGGGCTGGGTGCTGAACTCCTCCGAGGGCGTCACTATCTGGGCCGAGGCCCCGGAAGAAACGGTGCTGGCCTTTTATCGCACCGTGATCGACAAGCCTCCGAAACTGGCAATGATCATGGACCACCGGATCACAGAGCGGGAGGTCCAGGGGTTTGACCATTTCTTCATCAAGCACAGCGAGGCCGGGGACCGCCGGGACGTGATGATCTCGCCGGATGTCGCCGTTTGCGAGGACTGCTACCGGGAGATCCGGGACAAGCAGGACCGGCGCTACAGGTATCCGTTCACCAACTGCACCAACTGCGGACCACGGTTCACCATCATCATGGATGTTCCCTACGACCGCGTCAAGACCACCATGCGGGACTTTCCCATGTGTCCGGTCTGCGCCCACGAGTTTGAAGACCCCATGAACCGGCGCTTCCACGCCCAGCCGAACGCCTGCCCCGACTGCGGCCCGCAGGTGACCCTGAGCGACCTGAATGGCCGCGTCTACCCGGGGCTCGGGCACGAGTTTTTAATATCCGGCCATATCCTGGCGGTCAAGGGACTGGGCGGTTTTCACCTGATCTGCGACGCCTGCTCCCGGGAGGCGGTGGCGAACCTGCGCCGCCGCAAGATCCGGGAGTTCAAGCCCTTTGCGGTGATGTGCCGCGACCTGCAAGTAGTCGAGCAGTACTGTCATGTGTCCCCGGAAGAGGCCGCCCTACTGGAGACTCCGGCCCACCCGATCGTGATCCTCGACCGGAGGAGGCAGGACGACCTGCCTCCGGAGATCGCTCCGGGGATCAGCACCCTGGGCGTGATGCTGCCCTATACGCCGTTGCATCACCTGCTGTTCGAGGATGGCCTGGAGATCCTGGTCGCCACCAGCGCCAACATCAGCGACGACCCGCTGATCATCGATAACGACGAGGCCCTGGTGAAGCTGAAAGGGATCGCCGACTATTTCCTGATGCACAACCGCCAGATCTACAACCGTTGCGACGACTCGGTGGCGACGGTGGTGGACGGGGAGGCCCAGATGATCCGGCGCGCCCGGGGCTACGTGCCGTTGCCGGTTGACCTGCCGCGCCCAGAGGGCACCCGCGTGCCGGTGATCCTGGGCTGCGGGGGCGAACTGAAAGGCGCCTTCTGCCTGACCAAGGGGAAGGGCGCCAACCTGAGCCAGCACCTGGGCGACCTGAACCACTACGGCAACTACCGGCAGTTCCTGTACACCATACCGCGTTTTGAGACAATGCTGGACGTCAAGCCGGAGATTATCGCTTTTGACCTGCATCCGGACTACATGGCCACCCGCTGGGCGAAGTCCCAGGAAGGCCGGACCCTGATCGGGGTTCAGCATCACCATGCCCATATGGCCAGTTGCCTGGCGGAAAACAAGGCGCCTGGCCCCGCCCTGGGGGTGATCTGCGACGGCGCCGGCTACGGTACCGACGGGGCGATCTGGGGCTTCGAGTTCTTCGCCGGAACCCCCGCCAGGCTGGAGAGGATGGCGCACCTGGCCTACATGCCACTGCCCGGGGAGATCACCATCAAGCATCCCGGGCGGATGTCCCTGACATATCTCTACGAGCACTTCGGCGCCCCCGGCCTGAGGCGCGGCCGCAAGTACCTGTCCACTCTCGGGGACGAGGAGCAACAGGTATTGGTGCGCCAGTTGGAGAATAGATTCAATACCGTGCCCACCTCCAGTTGCGGACGGCTCTTCGATGCCGTCTCCGCCCTGCTGGGGATCTGTACCAGGGTGCAGTACGAGGGGCAGGCGGCGATCGAGATGGAGACCGTGGCCGACCCGGGGGTGCGGGACTGCTACGAATACGAGTTCAACTGCCGCAGCCGGCCCTATCAGTTGGGGACGCGGGGGATCTTCGAGGGGATCCTGAGCGACCTGGAGCGGGGCACGCCGACCGGCGTCAGCGCCGGCAGGTTCCACCGGACATTGGCGGCCATGATCGAAGAGGTGCTCCGGAAGCTGCGTGATGACACAGGTCTCGGTAAGGTGGCCCTGAGCGGGGGCGTGTTCGCGAACAAGCTGCTGTTCCGCCTGCTGCGCCAGAAGCTGGCAGGAGCGGGTTTTCAGGTTTTATACCACCGGAAGGTCCCCACCAATGACGGGGGGGTCTCTCTCGGCCAAGTCTACATCGCGAGCGAGGTGATCAGAGAAAATGTGTCTGGCCATACCGTCCAAAATCTTGAGCATTAAAGGCAATACCGCCGAGATCGACGTGGGTGGAAACACCAAGGAGGTCAACATCACCCTGACCCCGGAGGCCAAGGTCGGCGATTACGTGCTACTTCATGCGGGATTCGCTATCCAGGTGATAGACGAGCAATCGGCCGAAGAAATATTCGATGCGTGGGAGGAAGCTTATGCAGCCTTACAGAAATAAGGACTATGCCCAGCACCTGCTGAAACGGCTGCAGCAGGAGGCCAAGAGGCCGGTATCGGTCATGGAGGTATGCGGCACCCACACGGTGGCTATTGCCAGGAGCGGGCTGAGGGAGCTGCTGCCGGAGAACATCCGCCTGATCTCCGGCCCCGGTTGCCCGGTCTGCGTGACCGACGACCTTGATCTGGACATGGTGATCGCCCTGGCCAGGGAACCGGGGATTACCATGGTCACCTTCGGGGACATGATGCGCGTCCCGGGAACCCGGAGCAGCCTGCTGGAAGCCAAAGGCCTGGGGGCTGACGTCAGGGTGGTCTATTCTCCCACCGATGCGGTGGCGCTGGCAATGTCCAACCCGGACCGGCAGGTAGTCTTCCTGGCGATCGGCTTCGAGACCACCATCCCCACGGTGGCAGTTGCTGTGGAGCAGGCGGTGCAGCAGGAGGTGCGCAACTTCTCGATCTTCTCGCTGCACAAGCTGGTGCCGCCGGTGATGGAGGCCCTGCTGACCGACCCGGAGGTCAGGCTCGACGCCTTTATCAACCCTGGCCACGTCTGCACCATCCTGGGGACGGAACCGTTCCGCTTCATTCCCGAGAAATATGGAAAGCCTTGCGTGGTCACCGGGTTTGAGGCGGTGGACATCATGGAGGCCCTGCTGATGATCCTGCAGCAGTACAACCAGGGCCGCCCGGCGGTGGAGATCCAGTACAAGCGGGCGGTGCGCCCGGAAGGGAACCCCGTGGCCCGTGGTTATATCGATAAATACTTTACTCCCGTCACTGCCTGCTGGCGGGGGATCGGGGATGCGCCCGGCAGCGGCCTGGCACTGCGGGAGGAGTTTGCCCGCCTGGATGCCCAGAAACGTTTTCCGATCACCGTGACCCCCGGGAAGCGGGTCAGGGATTGCTCCTGCGGCCAGGTGCTGAAGGGGCTGAAGCTGCCCTACGAGTGCGCCCTGTTTGGCAAGGCCTGTACGCCCATGAAGCCGGTCGGCCCCTGCATGGTCTCCACCGAGGGATCCTGCGCCGCCTATTACCGCTACGGCGCCCAGAAGGTCGGTGGAGCTGTATGAGCAAGACGGAGCAGGAGCAGGTGATCCTGCTCGGCCATGGCAGCGGTGGAACCCTGACCAACCAACTGATCAGGACGGTGTTTCGAGAGGCGCTCCAGAACCCGATCCTGGATGAGATGCTGGATGCTGCCCTGCTGGACCTGGGGCAGGGGCGGGTGGCCTTCACCACCGACTCCTTCGTGGTCGACCCGATCTTTTTTCCGGGCGGTGACATCGGCAAGCTGGCCGTCTGCGGGACAGTCAACGACCTGGCGGTGAGCGGGGCGGTGCCGCTCTACCTGAGCGCCGCCTTCATCATCGAGGAGGGCTTTCCTTTCGCTGATCTGCGCCGGATCGTCGCCTCCATGCAGGCGGCTGCCAGCGCCGCCGGGGTGCGGGTGGTCACCGGGGACACCAAGGTGGTCGGACGGGGATGCGCCGACAAGATCTTCATCAACACCGCCGGAATCGGAGTAGTTCCGGCCGGGCGCAGCCTGTCGCCGCGCTCCATGCAGCCGGAGGACGTCGTGCTCGTCAGTGGCGCCCTTGGGGACCACGGGCTGTCCATTCTCGCCCAGCGGGAGGGGTTGGCCTTCAATACCCCGGTGGTCAGCGACTGCACCCCACTCAACCGGATCACCTCCGCGGTCTTGGAGGCCGGCGGGGAAGGGGTGCGGTGCATGCGCGACCCAACCCGGGGCGGCCTGGCCACCACCCTCAACGAACTGGCGGCCCAGGGCGAGCGGGGCATCCTGGTGCAGGAGACGGCGATTCCGCTGCGCCGGGAGGTGGTTGGCGCCTGTGAGATGCTGGGGCTCGATCCGCTGTACCTGGCCAACGAGGGGAAAGTGATCGCCGTGGTGGCGCCTGAGGCTGCCGAAGCAGTGCTGGCAGCGATGCGCAGCCTGCCGGAGGGGCAGGGGGCGATAGCCATCGGCCGGGTGACCGCCGGGGACCGCGGCCTGGTGCTGCTGGAGACGGAACTGGGAGCGACCCGCATCATGAACATGCTGGAGGGGGAACCCCTGCCGCGGATCTGCTAAGTTGGTGAGCCATGGAAGACATGCCTTTTGCAACGCCCCGGCCGGTTGGCGGGGCTGATGATTATCGGACACCTTTTCCCCTCTGCAATCCTCCCTGGGGGATCGCGTCCCTGATTGTGGTTTTCGCGCTTTTCCTGGTGCTCAGTTTTACTCTGGGTATAATCATTGCTATTTTATATCAGAACGCAGGCCTCAAAATTACCCAATCCGCCCTGCTCCTGGCATCGCTGGCCAGTGAAGGCTTACTGGCGGTGCTGGTGCTGTACGTCGTCCGCATCAGGTATCATTCTTCACTGAGGATCTTGGGCTTATCCGGGACATCCTGGCGGGACCTGCTCTATTACGGTGTATGTGGTGGATTCGTTATCAGTCTATTGATGATAGTTGCCATGAGCGCCTTTTTTTCTTTATTCCATCTGCAACCCCAGCCCCAGCCGATGGTGGACCTGATCGTGTCAGTCGCTCACAGCCGGTGGTTGTTTCTTGGAAGCCTGCTGTTGGCAGGTATTTTCGCCCCGATCTGCGAAGAGATCTATTTTCGCGGTTTTGTCTATCCTGTGCTCCGCCAGCGCTTCGGTATGCCTCCTGCCGTTCTGATCGCCTCCTGCCTGTTTGCCGCCATCCACTTCGACCTGGTGCGCTTTCTTTTTCTGGCGTTGCTGGGCGCCTTTCTAGCCATGGTATGCGAAAAGACCAGGTCGCTCCTTCCTGCCATTGCCGCGCATAGCGCCTACAATCTGGCGTCGATCGCCCTGCTGTTTCTGCACTGAGAAGAGTTATCCGGCTGGCTGCCAGATAATCAGTGCCATTGTCTGAGCGTGTGCCAATAATTTCATATGGAAGGGGATTTAAGATGCGCAGCATCAGGGAAAGGGAGCAGCATCAGGGAAAGGGAGCAGCATCAGGGAAAGGTAGACATACTTTAGTAACTTGTGGTATAATAAGCTAGGATGTGAAAAATAAGGCCTCAAGACCTATCCTAATTAAGCATCTAGCCCTCCATAGTTTCCTTGAGCTCCCTTGTAAAATTGGAAAATATCTCTATAATACATCCTGCACCATTTTGGAAACCTATTGACGGAAGTTGGACGTCTATCGAGGGTAGCCCGTAGCATCTGTATCTTCGTGAAGGGTTCCTGAAGGAGGAGGTGTGAGAGATGTATGCTGTCAACCTGGGTACATACCCTCCAAAGCTGTGTGGAATTGCCACGTTTTCCAAGGACCTCAGGGACAACCTGGCCAGGACCGGAGTCGGCGTCGGGATAGCGGCTGTTTCAGACACCGAGTACACCTATGACTATCCCGATGAGGTGGTGTACGAGATCCGGCAGGAGATCAGAAAAGACTACGCTAAGACCGCCCGGCAGATCAACCGGTCTACGGATGCTGACCTAGTGATCGTCCAGCACGAGTACGGGATCTTTGGAGGAGTCGATGGCGCCTACGTCCTGGACTTCACCGACAGCCTGGAAAAGCCCTACATGCTGGTTGCTCACACGATACTTCCCAATCCGTCGCACAGTCAAAAGGAGATCCTGGGTCACCTGGCTGAAAAAGCGGCGATTGTCATCTGCATGACCAACCGCTCGGCGAGCCTGCTGGAGGTTGTCTATGCGGTTCCACCGGAGAAGATCTGTATTGTTCACCATGGGGTTCCTGTCTTTCAGGCGAAGGACCGGGAGCAGCTCAAGCAGCGCTATGGCTATACCGGGCGACAGGTGATCACCACCTTCGGGCTGATCGGTCCGGGCAAGGGCCTGGAGATCGGCATCAGGGCGCTGCAGGATGTGGTGGCCAGGCACCCGGACGTCCTCTACCTGATCGCCGGCAAGACCCATCCGATGCTGCTCAGGAGAGAGGGCGAACGCTACCGGGAGATGCTGAACAGGCTGATCGTCGATCTCAACCTGGGCGATCACGTAAAATTTATCAATCATTACATGGAACATGAGGAACTGGGCGACTACCTGTACATGACCGACATCTACCTCAGTCCCTATCCCAACCGCGACCAGGCCGTCAGCGGGACGCTGGCCTTCGCCATCGGGTGCGGACGGGCGATAGTCTCCACCCCTTACGAGTATGCGCTGGCAATGCTGGCCGAGGAGCAGCGCGGACTGATCGCCGCCGATGCCACTCCGGAAAATATCGCCATCCTGCTCGACCGGGTGCTGTCCAACCCGGTGCTCAAGGCGCACCTGGAGCGGAAGACCGCCCGGCTGGGGAAGACCATCAGTTGGCCTTACGTGGCGGCGCAGTATGCGAACCTGGCCACGAGAATCGTCACTTTAAGACTTGTGAGCTCCACATCATGAAGCCGAGCCGCGCCCGGTCCACTGGACCCGGCACCGCCGCTCGCGGGCGCGGCGCCCCCGGTACCCGCTGGGTGGGGCGGAGCATGAGGCGAAGCCTCATAGCCTGCCAACTCGAACATCGAACTTTGAACATCGAGAGGACATCCGACTTCCTTGTTGGGTGAGCGAAGCGAACATCGTTGCCGGGCGCCCGCTTGCGGGCGCGGGGTTTCTGTTAGAGGAGGGATGCTGCTTTGACCATTGATTACTGCCACCTCAAGCGTCTGACCGATGAGGGTGGTATGCTCCAGTTTTCCATGTTGCGCACCCCGGACCCCGATAGTGGTTATACCGTGGATGACAATGCCCGGGCGCTGCTGGTGGCCCTGAACATGGAGGGAGAAGAGCGCCGGGAGCTTGTAGACGCCTATATCCGGTTCCTCGGTGCCGCCCAACGGATTGATGGCGGATGGCATAACTGGAAACTGGATGGCCGCTTTGTTACCACCATTGATTCCGAAGACAGCCAGGGCCGGGCGTTTCTGTCCTGCTGCGCGGCCTCGCTGTGCGAACTGGAAGATGTCAGGGAGGCGGGGCGGGGGATGGCGATGCGGGCGCTGCCAGTGTTGTTCGGGCTGAGATCGCCCCGGGCGGTGGCCTACGCCCTGCTGGGGATCTGCCTGAACCCCGGTCTGTCTGACCGTCGAAGTGGAGTGCTGGCAGGCGTTGCCCGGGATTTTTCCGACTACCTGATCGGCCTTTATAGCACATCCAGGCACCAGGGCTGGCAGTGGTTCGAGGAGGTCCTGACCTATTGCAACGGCATCCTCCCGCACGCCCTGTTTGCATACTACTCCTTTGCGCAGGACCGGAAAGCCCTGCGGGTGGCCCGGGATACCCTGGGGTGGCTGACTGATGCCCTGTTTGCCAGGGGCTATCTGAGCATTGTCGGAAACCGGGGCTGGTGGCGCCGGGGCGCCGAGATGCCCTGCTATGACCAGCAGCCTGTCGATGCCTGCTCGATGGCCCTCGCCTATGCACGGGCCTTCCGGGTGACCGGGGACAGCCAGTACCGGTCGCTGGCCGAACTTGCCTATGACTGGTACCGGGGCAACAATATCAACCGGATCAGCCTCTATGACGCCGCCACCGGGGGTTGTTACGACGCCCTGACTCCGGAAGGGGTCAATCTCAACCAGGGGGCCGAGTCCCTGCTGTCATTGCTGCTGTCCCAGCAGGTGATCAACGGAATGGCATCGACAGGACAGGATGCGGAAATTAGAGGCCGGAGGCAAGAAGCCGGAAGTCGGAGTTAGAAGCAGCAAAGGTCATCAGTCGGCTACTTAAAGGCGAGCGAAAGTGCCGCCTTGTTTGTAGAGCGGGTAGTCATCTGTGATACCCGCGAAACGTAGATAGGAATGAGAAATTGGAAGCAAAGAAAAAGAGTCTGACATCAGACTTCCTGCATCCGACTTCCGTTAACGAGCCGCGGCAGTTTGTGCTGGGCGTCAATTACTGGCCGGCGGCCAAGGCCATGTACTGGTGGCGTGATTTCGACGCTGCGGAAGTAGAAGCGGATTTCGGCAGGATGGCGGCCAGCGGTCTGAGAACGGTGAGGATCTTCCTGCTCTGGGAGGACTTCCAGCCGTCTCCGTCCAGAATATCCAGCGCCGCCCTGCGTCATCTGGTGCGCCTGGCGGATATCGCTGCAGCCTGCGGCGTTTTAATTATGCCCACCTTTTTTTGTGGGCACATGAGCGGCGTCAATTGGCTGCCCGGTTGGATGCTGGCGGCAGGCAGCGGAGCCGGGCGTTTTCCGGTGTGGTCGGGCGGACGCCGGTTGACTGCAGACATCCGCAACTGGTACAGCGACCGGGAGGCAATCAACGCCCAACGGTTGCAGTGCCGTGAGGTGGCCAGCGCCCTGGCCGGTCATTCTGCGGTGTGGGCGTATGACCTGGGCAACGAGTCTTCCAATTGCGTGATCCCCCCGGACCGGAGCGCCGCCCGGCAGTGGCTGGAGGTCATGGTGGGCGAGATCAAACGGAACAGCGGCGGTTGCCGGGTGACCTTGGGTATGCACGCTGAAGACCTGGAGGATGACCGGCGTTTGTGGCCCCAGGATGCGGCAGCCTGGTGCGATTTTCTTTGCATGCACGGCTATCCCTTTTACCTGTCGTGGGCAGGCGAGTTCGATGTGCAGGCGCTTCCCTTTCTGGGTCTGTTGACCCGGTGGCTGGGGGGCAAACCGGTGCTGTTCGAGGAGTTCGGAGCTCCCAGCCGTCCGGCGCTGCATCCGTACCCCGGAGAAGAGGGCCTGGCCGGGTGTAAGACTCATCTGTGGCCGGAAAAAAGCGTGGCCGGCTATTACAGGCAGGCCTTGGACATGCTTTGCCAGGCGGGAATGACCGGCGCCATGGCCTGGTGCTATGGTGATTATCACCCCAACCTGTGGGACCGCCCCCCTCTGAAAGAGAATCCTCACGAGCGGCACTTCGGCCTGTTCAGGTACGACGGGTCTCCCAAGCCCGCAGTACAGGCCTTCGGCGAGTTTGCCAACTGTCTGGCTACAGGCGGGGGGCCAAAGACGGACCCGGATGCGGGCGCCTGGCTCCAGGGTGAGGACTGGGAGCGCTATTACGATAGCCCCCGGACGGAACTGCCCAGGCTCTACGAAAAGTACAAGATGCGGATGACCAGCACTTAACCGGGATTCAAACGAAGCGAAGGCGGAAGCCCTTCAGACAAGTATTGCCTTGAATAATAGGGTGCAGCCCGACGCTAAACATTGTAATCACTTTCCTTAACACATCGAGTGCTGAGCGCGGTGAATGCCGGGTTGGTATTTTATGAATAAAAAACAGGCCGGCATGTAAATTCTAACGACCAGCGACGTAATGTGGTTTGTGGTTGGAGGGCCGGTTGAATTGTGAAGATTGCTCTGCTGTCTCCGATCGCCTGGAGGACGCCCCCCAGGCATTATGGCCCCTGGGAGCGGGTGGTCTCCCTGCTCTGTGAAGGCCTGGTGGATCGGGGGATCGATGTGACCCTGTTTGCCACCGGCGACTCCATCACCAGGGCGAAGCGGGATTTTGTCTGTCCCATGTCCTATGAGGAGGACCCGGCCATCGACCCCAAGGTCTGGGAGTGCTTGCATATCGCCCATCTTTTTGAGCGGGCGGCGGAGTTTGACCTGATCCACAACCACTATGATTTTCTCCCCCTCACGTACAGCCGACTGGTTCACACGCCGGTGGTCACCACCATTCACGGCTTCTCCTCTCCGAAAATCCTGCCGGTTTACCAGAGATACGCCGGGACGAATTACTACGTTTCCATCAGCGATGCTGACCGCCATCCGTCCCTAAGCTATATCGCCACCGTCTACCACGGGATCGACCTGGAATCATTTCCGTTTGTCGGTACGAGCGGCAGCTACCTGCTCTATTTCGGGCGCATCCATCCGGACAAGGGGACGGCGGAGGCGATCGAGATCGCCCGCATCTTCGGGATGCCCCTGGTGATTGCCGGAATTGTGCAGGACCGGCGGTATTTTGAGGAAGAGGTGGCGCCGTGGCTGGAGCGGGGCCGGGTGGAATACATCGGGTCGGTGGGGCCTGACCGGCGGGGCGGCCTGCTGGGGAACGCCTACGCCCTGCTGCACCCGGTCAGCTTTGAAGAGCCCTTCGGCTTGAGCGTGGTGGAGGCTATGGCGTGCGGCACCCCGGTAGTGGCTTTCAGCCGCGGCTCCATGCCGGAGATCGTCAGGCATGGGGAAACCGGTTTCCTGGTCAGCAGCGTGATCGAGGCGACAGCCGCTCTGGGGCGGGTGCCCAACCTTAGCAGGCAAGCCTGCCGCCGTTGGGTGGAGCAGCGCTTCAGCCGGGAGCGGATGGTACAGGACTACCTGGCAGTATACGGGCAGGTCCTGAAGCCCTGCTATACCTGCTAGAATTATCTAGCCATGATAGAATGATCAGCAGCGCAGGGGCTATTGATCAGTCCCCGTGCTGCTGCCTGATCGCTTCCGGGATCAGGTCGCCGACCCTGGCGGTCGCCAGGCAGACGTAGGTGTCTGCGGCGCCGTAATAGACCAGGACCTCGTCCCCGGCGTCCAGCACCGGCTTGTCTTCCACCGGTACCGCTCCGCAGGTGAAGACCACCCTGGTCACCCAGCAATGCTCGTCCCCGATCTCGTACGCGGTTTCCGGGGACAGCACCGGGTTGGGGGAGCGGTAGAGCAGCCGCTCCGGGTTGTTCAGGTCAGTGAGGATCACGCCCAGGCGGTAGACCCGGTCCCGATCCACACCGTGGTAGATCAGCAGCCAGCCATATTTGGTCTTGATCGGCTGGGACCCCGCCCCGATCTTCAGGGAGTCCCACATCCTGCCGGAGCGCGGCCCCAGGATGATGGAATGCTTCTCCTTGGGGGCCGGAAACTCCAGCTTATCCAGGTGGGAAACCCAGATGCTGGGCTCGATCCGGTGGTAGATCACGTACCTGCCTTTGATCTTCTCCGGGAACAGGATGGCGTCTTTGTCCCAGATGTCCCGAAAGGCGAAGCCCATGCGCTCCCAACGGTCCCACCTGCGGTTCAAAAAATCGTCGACGGTGATCGACGCGGCGGAGATCTGGGCGATAGCTCCGTCATAGGCGGTGTAGAGCATGTAGATCTTGTCCTCGATAATCACCGTCCTGGGGTCCTCCACACCCTTCTTGTCCTTCTCGTCATGGGGTGTGAAGACCGGCTCCGGCAGCCTTTCCAGCACCCGGTAGCCATCGGTGATCGCCAGGCCGATGCGCGACACCTCGTCATCCCCGAAAGCGCGGTAGAGCAGGTAGACCCGGTCCCTGATGCGGACCGCCGCCGTGTTCAGGACGTACTTGCTTTCCCAGTAGTGCTCCCTGATCGGGCTCAGGATCGGGTTGTCCGGATACCGTTCCAGTGGCTTGGCGGGGGGGTAATCCAGGGTCTCCTGCACCACCACGTTGACGTCCTTTTGCCTGATTCCCAGCAGTGTGTCCAGCAGGTTCTCGCTTGCCCGGCCCTCGCCGATTAACTGGGTCACCGTGCGCATGACCTCCCCCGTGTCATATCCCAGCTCGGTATAGATCTCCTCCAGGAGGTCGTGGTTGAACCATTTCTCTTCCACGTGGCTGGACAGCGGGGTGGGGATGCCCCGTCCGCCCTTGTAGCTGTAGCTGGCCCAGCTCCAGGCGGAGCAGGGGATGAAGGTACCGTCCGCCAGGACCTGGCTCAGACCGTAGCCCTCGCACATCATCTCCAGCAGCTTGGACACCTGAGATGTTTCGTTGGCATTTGGCGGACCTAACGTGCAGGCGGGGCTTTCAGCCTGAAGCGAAGCTTCAAGCCTGCCAATGCCTCCATTCCCATTTCCCACATCCCGACTCTCGCCTCCCAAAAGACTGGCTGTGTTGCGGAACTGGCCAACCAGGGCGCGGTGGTGGAAGTTCTCGAAGATGTTGTGCACGGAAAAGGCGGTGGTCTCGTAGCGCCCGATCAGCGAGTTGCGGATCTTGAGGCCGAGGTTCTTGCGCTCCCGGGCATAGGTCCGCAGCAGGGAGGAGTAGTTCCTGGCGATCATGATGTGCCGCTCGATGAACAGGGCAAAGCGCAGCTTCGGGTAGTCTCCGCCCATCCCCTTGCTCAGTGGCCTGATCACGACCCGGGCGGTGAGCTTGTTGAGGTCGGAGATCGTGCCCAGTTGCACGAGGCCACCCAGGACGCCGGGGCCGAGGACAATCGGCCGGAATTCCACCTCGCCGAGGTGCTCCGGCTTGACGTTGTCCAGTACCCAGAGCAGAAGGCCGTCGGCCCACTTCCGGTTCTCGATCAGGTTGGCCAGGGTGATGGCGTCTCGGACACCCATCTTTTCAATGAGCACTCGCGAGGTGTTGCAGCCGGCCGGGATCATCAAGTTCAGCGGGGGGAAGCGCAGCAGCGACTCCCGGAGGATGTCTTCTTCTATATAGAACATCATGCGTGAGGGAAGCTGCTGGAATAATCCGTCGACTATCTCCCCGGCGCCTTCGGGCGTGAACGGGTCGCCGGGCAGTAGCCGGTCCATGGCCCGCTCCAGGTCTTCCATGAAATCTTTGAGGCGCTTGACCACGGTCCGGGAGTCGCTGTTTTCGGGCACTCCCAGGCTGTTGTAGATGAAGCGGTTGAAGGCCTCCAGGTACTTGGACTGCAGGCGGTTGAACATGCCCTCGGTCCAGACGACCCGCCCTCCACGCCCCTCAAGCTCTTTGGGCAGGGCGATGGGAATGCCCGGGATAAACTCCAGGTAGTGCTCCGGAATGATCGGCGGTTTTAGCTCCAGGGCCTTTTGCTCCCACAATTTAATGAAATCGTCCCGCAGCAGCAGGAAGGAGTTGCGCTGCTCCTCCATGGCTGTGGTGATCTCACTGGCTGACAGTTCCTGGGGATTGATACCGGCGACGATCTTCAACTCCTCCTGCAGGGCACGGATGTATTCCAGCAGGCTGGCCAGTCTGCCGAAAAAGGCGTCGGCCAAGGCATTCAGTACATCGTCGCTGTTGGCGCCGGAGATGAAGCAATAATGGAACAGGAACCAGTATACGGTATGCGACCATCTCTGGCTGTCGAAGTGGAGTTCCCTGGCGGCGGCGATCCGTTCGAGGTCGGCAGAGAGCACGTCCGGCAGGACTGTCTTGAAGATGCTCTTGTATTGGATCAGGCCGCGCTTGAAGACCGTGGCGATACCGTAGGTGGAGTATTTGGGCTCATAGGGGGCGTCTTTATACTTGTTCCAATAGATGTCGGGAGTTCTGCGGATGAATTTGCTTGTCAGCCAGAAGTCCTCGTCCCGCTTGATACATTCGAACATGGTCTTGGCCAGGACTTTGAAAACATAGTTCAGTTTCTCAAGGTAGATGCTCTCCATCTTGATGCCGAGCTCTACCTCGCAGATCTTCTTGTTCCAGCGGATGGCCCTGGTGATTAGCCAGGGGTCGATCCCGTAATCCCTGGTAACCTCTTCCCAGAATTTGATCTCGGTGACGATGTCCTCCACGATATCGTTGCCGATGGCATAGACGCCGCTGAGGGCGCTGTGCACCCTGTATCCGTAGAAAACCTCCAGTAGCGGCGCCACCAGCAGGCTGTTCAGGTGATCCTCGAAATAGTTCTTCCGGATGGTGGTGATCACGATGTCGTAATCGGTCCTGATCGGCTCCAGGAGGCGCTGCACCCAATCCGGTTGCAGTCCATAGCTTGCATCGGGAACCAGGTCGGCCGTGAAGAGCAGGACGTCGGCATCCAACCGGTCGGCTATCTCCAGGATCGCCCGGATGCTCGCCCCTCTGCCGTTGCTGCCGGGCAGCATCAGAAACTCCAGGTGTGGCACCTGGAGATCGATCCCGGCGATGGTCTCCATGGCCTCAGCCCCCCTGGGATCGCCTGCGCAGACGATCAGGGCGTTGTTCTGCGCCTGGACATTGGCCAGCCCCTTTTCGATCACCTGCAGCACTTTGGGAAGGGTGTGCTTCTCGTTATAGAAGGGCACCCCCACCACCAGGTTGATGTCGGTCAACTGACCGGCCTTGTCCAGGGCGTCGGCAATGCTCCGGTCGAACAGGGCATCGGTGTCTAGTGCTCCCAATCAAAATCACCCACTTCAGGATACTGCAGTATCGCCTGTTTCATAATGCCGCAGATCTTTTCCAGGCCTTCGGGCGTTTTGGCCTCACACCTGGCCACCAGCACCGGCTGGGTGTTCGATGCCCGGACCAGACCCCACCCTTCGGGGAAGAGCACCCTGGCCCCGTCGACGTCGACCACCTGGAAACTGCGGCGGAAGTGCTCCACCAGCTTGCTCACGATGTCGAACTTGACCTCGTCGGCGCAGGGAACCCTGGTTTCTGCCGTGGCGTAGTACACCGGGATATGAGCCAGGGACTCCGAGAGGGTTTGCGAAGTGTTGGAGAGGATCCGGAGCAGCCGGCCCGCCGCATAGAAGGCGTCGTCATAACCATAGTATTCATCGGCGAAGAACATGTGCCCGGACATCTCCCCGGTGAAAACCGCTCCGGTTTCCCTCATTTTTGCCTTGATCAGGGAGTGCCCGGTCTTGTATAACAGCGGGCGGCCTCCCAGGCGCGTCACCTCGTCCACCAGGGCCTGGGAGCATTTCACCTCGATGATCGCCAGGGCGCCGGGATGGCGCTCCATGATCTCACGCCAGTAAAGGCACATCAGCTTGTCCCCCCAGATCACCTGCCCCAACTCATCGACCACGCCGATCCGGTCGGCATCCCCGTCATAGGCGATGCCCAGATCGGCGCCTTGCTGCTGCACTGTTCTCCTCAGTTCCGCCAGGTTGGCTGTTTTTACCGGGTCCGGGTGGTGGTGCGGGAAGCGGCCGTCTGATTCACAGTAGAGCGGCGTCACCTCGCAGCCCCAGGCCTTCAGGATCTCTTCCGCGAACAGGGAGGCGGTGCCGTTGCCGCAGTCCGCCACTACCCGCAACCAGCGGGGGCCCAAAGCAATCTTTTCCTTTAACATCGCCCGGTACGGTTCGATGATGCTCTGCTCCTGGCGGCTTCCGCTGCCGGAGCGGAACCTGCCGCCCGCGATCATCTCCTTGAGGGACAGGATCTCGTCACCGTAGATGGTGCCCTCGCCGCAGGCCAGCTTGAAGCCGTTCTCTTCAGGAGGGTTGTGGCTGCCGGTGATCATCACCCCGCCGTCGATGCTGAAGAAGACTCTGGCGTAGTAGAGCATCGGCGTCACAACCAGCCCGAGGTCGATGACCCGGCAACCAGTGGCCATCAGGCCGCCCACCAGGGCGTCCCGCAGCCGCTCGGAACTGAGGCGGTTGTCCCGTCCGACCAGCACCTGGTTTGAGCCATGCTCCTGGACGTAGGTCCCGAAAGCCTGCCCGATCAGCCTGGCCGTCTCGTCGGTGAGGTCCTGCCCGGCTTGACCGCGAATGTCATACTGCCGGAAGATCAGGGGGTTGATACTCAACCTACAATACCTCCTCGTAGCCCTGCTCCTGAAGGGCGATGATCACTTTTTTGATCTCCTGGGCATGTTCCTTGTGGCAGATCAGGATGCTGTCCCGTCCTTCCACCACGATCAGGTCTTCAACGCCCAGGGTGGCCACTACCTTGTCAGAGGTGAATACCAGGGTGTTGTTGGTGTCGACCAGGACACCCCGGCCCTCCAGGTAATTCCCCTGTTCATCCTTTTCCTTGTAAGACTCCAGCGCCGTCCAGGAGCCGACGTCGTCCCAGCCGAAATTCCCGGGCAGCACCAGCACGTTGCCGGCCTTTTCCATCACTCCGTAATCAATAGAGATCTTCGGCAGATCGGTGAAAATCTTAAGCAGTGTTGACTCGTAGCCCTCGGTGCCAAAAGCGCCGGCGATCTGTAGCAGGCCTGCGTGAAGCTCGGGCAGGTGCTGCTTGATCAGGCGCAGGATCAGGTCGGCCCGCCAGACAAAGATACCGCTGTTCCAGTAATAGTTGCCGTTCGCCAGGTACTCCAGGGCGCGCCTGTAATCGGGTTTTTCCGTGAACCTGTCTACCGTGTATGCCGGGTTGCCCTCGATGATATCGTGCAGCCGTCCGTGGGCAATGTAGCCGAAGCCGGTCTCCGGGTGGTTCGGGGTGATGCCCAGGGTGACCAGGTGGGTGCCGGGTGCGGCGGCGGCCACCGCGCTCTTCAAGACCTCGCAGAAGTGTTCCTCATCGGCGATGTAGTGGTCGGCGGGCAGGACGATCAGCACCCCTTCCGGGTCGCTCCGGGAGATCACTACCGCCGCCAACCCGATTGCCGCCGCCGTGTCCCTGCCGACCGGCTCCAGGATGATATTCTCCTTGGGCACTTCTGGCGCCTGGTCTAAAACTATATCATAGTATACCTTGCCGGTGATGATATAAATCTGCTCCGGCTCGATCAATCGCTTGAGCCGGTCCACCGTTTTCTGCAGCATCGTCCGGTCGCCCAGCAGGTGCAGGAACTGCTTGGGGAGTTCCTGGAGGCTCTTCGGCCAGAATCTCTCGCCGCGGCCACCGGCCATGATCACCGCATATGTCATTGGGTTGTCCCCTTTCGAAATATGTTGCCCCGGTAATCTGGGAAAGAGTTTGCCTTGCCTGGTACTATATTAATAAATAAACAATGCCGGTTCAACTTGTTTTTTAGCAAAGTGCTGGACAGCGGCTTTTTCTGGGTTTGTGGCCGGCAATGGAGGAAAGCAGGATGCCGGCGACGAATTCTTTAGCAAGCGGCTGGCTGCCATAACCAGGCAAGATGGCTGGCCGTTAGCTGTTGGAGGAGTATACATGCGCCTGCTCTTTCTCACCGATGACCACAAGCGGGGGACGACCCCTGCCAACCGGAAGGACAACTTTCCCGCCACCCTGGCCGCCAAGCTGCGGGAGGTGGCGGCCATCGCCAGGGAGCGGGAGGTGGACTACATCCTGCACGGGGGCGACTTCTACGACGTGCCGGCGCCGGCCATCAGCGTCTGCTCCGACTTTCTGGAGATCTACCAGCAGTTTCCGGCCCCGGTCTACATCATCGCCGGCAACCACGACCTGTTCGGGAACAACGAGGAGACGCTGCCCCGCACCATGCTCGGCCTGGCCGCCCGGGTGGGGATCGTCCGGATGATCGGGCGGGCGCCGGTCTATCTGACCAAGGGTGATCTGCGCCTCCAGCTTACCGGGCAGGGCTATCACTTCGAGATGGACCGCCGCGACCCCCGGGAGGATTATGTTGTGCAGAAAAGGGATTGCGACTACGCTATCCACATGGTGCACGGGATGCTGCTCGACCGGGCCTCCTTCCCGGGCCCCTTCTATACCCTGGTCGAACAGATCTGGGAGACCGAAGCGGACTTCACTCTGGCCGGTCACAACCACCTGGGGTTTCCGGATGCAGAGCGGGACGGCAAGCGCTTCCTCAACCCCGGGGCGCTGGCGCGCCTCTCCAACCACCCTCTGGAGATGCGGCGCCCGGTCCAGGTAATCTATATCGACTTGGGCGGCAGCCGGCCGACCTATGAAAAGATAGGGCTGAGGAGCGCCCCGCCGGGGGAGGACGTCCTGGACCGGAGCATGCAGGAAGAGGCATCCTTCCGCGAGGAACGGCTGGCCGGCTACCTGGCGGAGATCAAGGCAGCCGGCTCCTACAAAAGAGCGGACGTGCGGCTCCTGGTGGAAGAGATCGCCCGGAGCGAGCAACTGGAGCCCAGGATCAGGTCAGAGGCCCTGCGGCGCGTCGGCCTGGCTGAAGAGGCGCTGGCCCGGGGGGAAGACGAGTCATGAGCATTTTAAAAAGGCTGGTGGTGGAGAATTTTCAGTCCCACGAACACTCGGAGGTCATCTTCGGGCCCGGCCTGAACGTGATCGTCGGCCCCTCGGACTTCGGCAAGTCGGCCCTGGTGCGGGCGCTGCGATGGCTGTTCTACAACGAGCCGCGAGGGGCCAACTTCATCAGTGTGTGGGCGCGCACCTGCCGCGTCACCGTGGAACTGGATGACGGCGCCAAGATCGCCCGCCTGCGGAGCACTGCCGGCAAGAAAGAGAACCAGTACATCTTGCAGCGTCCCGGTGAAAGCGAGCAGGTCTATGTGGACTTGCGCGAGATTCCCCTGGAGATCATTCGGGCCTTAGATGTCAGAAAGGTGCAGGTCGATGAGCACAACAGCGTGGAACTGAACTTCGGCGCTCAGTTGGACGGGCCGTTTTTGCTGGCCGAGAACGGGGCTGTCAGGGCCAAGGTGATCGGGCAACTGGGTGGCGTCCATATCCTGGACTGGGCCCAGAAATCGACCGCCACCGACCTCCGCCGCCTGCGGGAGGAGGAGGGACAACTGGCTGCCGGCGTCGCCGGTATCGAATCGGCTCTCGGCGCCTATGTCCACCTGACGGATTTGGAGACCGGAATCAAACACCTGGAAGAGAAGGTCACCCGGATTGAGGCCATCACCGCTGCCGTGGCCTCCCTGGAAGAATTGCAGCACCGGTGGCTGGAGTCGTCAACCGCCCTGGCGGAGGCCGACCGGACCCTGGCAGCCCTCAACCTCCTGGAACAAGCTGAGGAACGCGCGCAGGAACTGGAATCCATGTCTCTGAGATATCGGAACCTGTCGGCCATCGCCGGCGACCTGGGTCAGGTGGAGCAGCAACTGGAATCGGCCCGGGGCAGGATCGCCTCCCTGGTGATGCTGGGCGAGGCCGAGCAGCGGTTGGGCAGCCTGGAAACCTTGCTCGGAGACTATGCCAGGCTGGTTCAGTTGGCCGGAGAGATCTCCCAGACTGCGGGTCAATTGGCCGGAGCCGAAAAGATCGCCGGTCTTACCGGCGCCGTGCCCGAGGCAGAGTCTGTCGCGCAGCGGGTGGATGATTTGTACCGTCAGTGGTCGGAGTTGACCCGGGCCGCCGGCGACCTGGCGGCAGTGACGGCGGCCTGGCAGGATGCTGACCGGATCACAGCCCGGACCGTGCACCTGGAAAGGATCGACTCCTATCTGACGGCTGCCGGCGATGATTGGCAAAAGCTACATTTCTTATCTGAACTATGGCAGGATTGGCAGGAGGAAGATCGCGACTACCAGGGAGCAAGCCTGGCGGCAGAGCGTTATCAGAAGGAAATGGAGCAGTTGTTGGATGATTACGGCAAGTTGCTGTTGCGCCTCGGCCGCTGCCCGGTCTGCTTCGGCGATTTGACGCCGGAGGCGGTGGAGCGCGCCCTGTCCGAGTACCAGT
>JBEKFU010000030.1:0-41129 GCA_050013155.1 Thermacetogeniaceae bacterium
GCTTCGCTCGGGGATTCAGTGGGGGTCTGCACCCCCACTGAATTCGGAGACTAAAAGCTTTTGCCAAATTCATCTCCCGCTTATAGAAGCGGGAGACTCCTTTGGCGGTTAGTTGAATAAATCTGACCATCCCCAATGGGCCTAAACTTTTTACCAATGCGTCAATACCAACCCGTCTCAATTCATTAGGACTGAGCGCCCTGCTACTCGGATTGATGCTCATTAGCCGTCACCTCCATTAACCACGCCACAGGGTTTTCCACTATTACTTCAATCTTGCCTTGGTTCTTGATTGCTCTGCTGAGCAACTTATTATCCGTTGTCAGAAACACATCGGCCTGGCCGATTTCGGCACATGCAAGGTGTAAAGCGTCAAAGGGCTGGAATCCAATTTCCAGAATCTCGTGTGCCTGCAGTTTTATTTCATCATCCACCCAGGGCATCCGCCAGATACCGGACGGGAACCAGGGTGCGCCCGCTGTTTGCGTCGATGTATGGAGCAGCATCCATGCTGACGCCGGGGACTTGATTGTTGACGAAATACTGGCTCATGCCGATCACGAAGTCGGCGGAAGTGATGGTAATGGCGGCGAACGACGGCGGTGCCGAGAGGGATATTGCGATGATTGCGGCAAGCGCCAAGGATGCCATAGCCTTATTGTTAAGCCTTAACATGTGGATCACTCTCCTTTTGGCTTAGGCGTTTCCTGCTTAGGGGGAAGCCATTGAATAGGCACAAGATCGCCAACCTTTTTGAATTCGGGGTCTCCGGTTACAACAACGCCACCAACCTGTTTTGCAAGAGCCAAAGCGAAGCAATCGGCATAAGAAATGGAATAGCCAGCCTTTATTTCCGCGGCACTAAGAGCAAGTTCCCTGGTGACATCCACAACTTCTATAGGAAGCATGTCTATGGCGGACACTAAGACATCCGCCGTTTCAGGACCAGCCTTTCTTCGGGTGATATAGGCAATTTCCCCAAGGTTAATACAGGAAATGAACAGGGCTGACTCGCCCAACACTGATTCTGCGAGCAACTGCTGGACGGACTGCGCTCCGTCCTCATTTTGGAAGTAGGCCAACATCGCGTAACTGTCCAATACGTAGCTCCTCACGAGCGTTGTCCTCCTTCCGGCTGTCAAGCAGTTCCGTCAGTAGCGAGGTACCCTTGAGGATGCCCCTAAAATCCTGAACCGGGTCTTTCGGCAAGGGCATTATTTTGAGCGAGCCTTCGACTTCAGACAGCATCACCTTGCCGCCCGGCTGAATATTGTAGCGGTCGCGCAGCCTCTTCGGTATTACTATCCACCCCTTTGATGATACCGGCACAACTGAAGGCATACTGTTACACCTCTTTATTACTATTTTAATTTAGTATACCTTGTGTCGCGGTTCTGGTCAACGGGTGGCTCTAAAAAACATCCTACTTGGTGTACTTGTCCGCCACATTGGAGGCCGCGCAGGAGTCCGGCTTGATCTTGGCATCGAAGCCGCTGCCCACGATCATCCCCACGATGTCCCGGATCAGGCTCTTGGTCTCGCCATTGCGCCCGATGTCCACGTGGATCTCCAGGTTAAGTTCGGTGTGCCCCTGCTCCGCCAGGCTCTGGGCCATCTTGCTGGCCACCTCCAGGCTGAAGGCCGCCTCGAAAAAGATCTTCTGGCGCAGGCTCTTGATCTTCTCGTACAGCTTGCGACGGTAGAAGTAGCGCGCCCCCTTCCCCACCCGGTGCACCACCAAGGCAGTCACGAAGTGGGTCTCGTCCCGCACGTGGGAATCGGTGCCGATGATGATCTTATAGGAATAGTAGGGATCACTGGTCACGTAATCCAGTATATCGATGACCACTTCTTCCCAGGTCATGACTCCCTTGGTTGGACTAATGAAGTGCATTGGTCGCCATCCTCTCACGTGCCCGCGCCAGCGCCTCCGCCAGGCAGGCAAACTCGGCCAGATCAAGGGTCTCACCCCGGCGCACGGGATCGATCCCGGCTTCCTCAAACACCGCCTCCGCCGGGTACCCGCATTTGCGGGTGGGCGCGGCTTCTCCCATGGGCAGCAGCCCCGCCTCGCCCAGGGCGTTTCTCAAAGTCTTGCGCCGGTAGCGGAAGGCCGCCCGTACCACCTGGAAAAACAGGGCCGGATCGGGCGTCGTCACCGCCGGCTGTGGCCTGAGGCGCAGCCTGACCACCGCCGAAGTCACTTGCGGCTGCGGCCAGAAGTCGTGGGGCGCCACCTTGAACAACAGTTCCGGCATCGCGTAGTATTGGACCAGCACCGACAGTGAGCCGTACTCCTTGCCGCCGGGGTCGGCCACAATCCGCCCGGCCACTTCCTGCTGCACCATCAATACCATCAACTCCGCTTGCAGGGCGCCGCTTAGCAGTCGGACCAGCAGCGGGCTGGTCAGGTAGTAGGGCAGATTCCCCAGCACCTTGCAGTGGCTGGCAAAATCAGGCGCCAGCGTCCGCGCCAGCGATACGAAATCGGCTTGTCGGGCGTCCCCCTGCACCAGTCGCACGTTTGGATAAGCCCCGAGTTCCGCCTCCAGCAAGGGAAACAGGTCTCTGTCCACCTCCACGGCAATTACCCGCCCGGCCCGTTCGGCGCAAGCTGCAGTAAGGATACCCAGACCGGGGCCGATCTCCAGCACCAGGTCGCCGGCATCCAGCTCTGCAGCGTCCGCCATCCGCTTCACGACTTGCTGCTGCCATAAAAAATGCTGACCGAGCCTCTTCCTGGGCGCTAGATCGTAGCGCCCGAGCAGTGACCGTACGGCGGCCGGCGAGGTCGCCTGAACCATGTAAACGCCCCCTGAAACATTATTTTCGAAGTTCGATGTTCGACTAGCCTTTCCAACCTCTGGCCACCAACCTCGAACCTCAAGGGCTTCTACCCAGTCTAAATGTTATTATACCATACATTTAGCATAACACCATCGTATGTTCGCCAGGCGATTCGCACCGCGCAGCGCTGAACCATCCTATCGGATGTCGTGTGTAGGAAGTCAGAATGTTGATTTCCTCATGCTTTTTCCGGTTTTTTGCTTGTTAATCTGACCTCTTGCCTCCGACCTCAAAAAAGGGCCGCCTTGCGGCGGCCCCGGTTGCCTTTCTCAGCCTTCAAGTTTGGTCGGTGCGGGGCGGTCCTCCGACTCGGTCCGCCTTACCGCCTATTGTAAGACGTAGACCTTGGTGTAACGGCGCCCCCAGCGGTCACAGTCGCGCTCCGACTCGAAGAAGACGTCGATCCGGTCGCCCTTGATAGCCCTGCCGGTGTCACCGGCTGTGGCGTAGCCGTAGCCCTCGACGTAAAGCCGCGTCCCCAGCGGGATCACACCGGGATCTACCGCTACCACTCCGAAATGAACCAGCTGCCCTGTACAGGTGTACCGGCCGTTTTCAAAACTGTAGGCGGTGGCCAGGACATCGATGGCGTTCCGGAAGCGGATCGTATTGCCGCCCCGGGAGACAACGGAGACCGTTCCCATAGCGATCAACCTGCTCACCGGGTTGCGCATCACCAGATTGCTCAACAGCACCCGGCCGGTTGGGCGGCCATTAACGAAGGTTACCTCAACCTGCCGCTCGGCCTCTCCAGGTGTTCCCGCCCTGACGAGCCGGGACTCCCCCCGCTCCATCTGCGGATCATCTATGCGCTCCACCAGCGCCGGCAACTGGTAGCGCTCGATTACTACCCGCTGTGCAATCCGGTTGATGGTGATCACAGTTCCTTCGGCGACCACATCCGCCAGCGGGATGCTAACCCGGTCGAGGGGTCCCACAGCAATCCCGGCAGCCTGCAGCACGTCCCTGACAGGCACCTTTGGGGTCTGCACCATCATGGTCCTGCCATCCGCTTTCACTATCACACACACCGCCCTGTTTACGGTGATCACCATACCCCTGGTCACGGTGGCGCCGGGATCCGGCTGCACCGCGTCCTTCGGCCCCAGTTCCACCCCGGCTTCGGCCAGCACCGAACCCACCGTCCGGTAGAGGCTCCGATGCAGCATCGGCTGGCCGTCAACCTTGATGATTACGGGCTCCGGCGCCAGGACCAGCACCACCCAGACCAGCAGCCCGGTCAGGCAGGATGCCATGATCAGCCGACCCGAAGCCGAGCCGGAAAATCTTCTCAGACTGGAAAGTCTCCTCGAAATGGATTCCATCAGATCCCCCCTCCGCTCGCCAGATACCTGGAAATCATGCCGCAGGGCTTAATATAATTCCCAGACATCTTAAATATAATTTGAGGTTGTCTGTTGGAGAGCAAAAACAAATCATGCATGTTATATTCTATGTACTATTCTATGCGAGGCCACTCCATTCCTGCTGATATTTAGATTTTTTTCCTTGACCCCACCACGGCTTCCAGGCGTCCCCTGACAAAAAAAGTGCCGGGCTCTTCACCCGGCATCCCTTATATCATCAGCCTATTCCATGACGAAAACGGTAACGGAGCGCCGCCCCCAGGCTTGACACTCGGACTCTGTATCGAAGAACAGGTCAATCCGGTTGCCCTTGATCAGCCCGCCGGTGTCCACCGCCCGGGCCGGCCCGTAGCCATCGATGTAGAGCTTCGACCCGATGGGAATCATCGAAGGATCGACTGCCACCCCGCCCACATAGGGCCAGACACCGCTTGCGGTCTGGTAGCCGGTGCGGGTGTAAGCAGTAGCCGTCACCTGCAGCGTCCGGAGCACCTGGGCGCCGCTGGCGCGGGACGCCGCCCTGCGCTGTGCGGCATCGGTCTTGATGCCGTATGCGATCACCCTCGGCGCCGGTTGTTGCAGCACTTCGCTGCCGACCTGGCGTCTACTGACCTCCACATCGTTCTCGGTGGTCACGTCATACTTTTTCAGCAGCACCCCAGGCTGTCCCGGCGAGCGCACCTCGCTCTGGCCCGGCGCCAGGTAGGCGTCGTTTACCCGGGTTACCGGGCTGGGGATCGGCTCTGTCTCGCAGACGCTCTTGTCCCGCACCCGGGTGACATCGATCTCCGGCATGCTCTCGTTACCCTGGCTATCAATCGCCATTGTGGCCTGGGCACGGTCCTTGTCTCCCAGGCTCACTGAGGCATCATCGAGGATCTGCTTCAGATGCGGCATCGGGTCTTCGGTGATGACGGTGGCTCCGTCCACGCGCACCCTGATCAGGGTATCCTCCAGCTTCTGAAAGGCGAAGCCCTCTCCATCGGTATAAGTCAGGGCATAGCTCACCACCGGCTTTACATCCTGATCCAGGCTCCCGATGCCAAGGCCCTGGCTAAATATTCCCAAGGCCAGGGGGGTATCCGCCCAAACTCCGCGCACCTCCAACACCGGTAACAGCAAGGTCAGGGCGACGCCCAAGGCAGCGATCCGGTAAACCATGCGGTTAGCCGCTCTTTTTGTCTTGTTCTTCGATTGTGACTCGGATGTCGCTTCCACCAAATCGAGTACTTCCCAGTTGATCATGGTATCACCCTCCCTCAGGGACATACACTGTACCATTATTTCCCATAGGTGGGCGCGTTATACCTGATCAGGTTTTTCATGGTACCCGATTGCAGTCAGAAGCCGGCGGGCGCCGCGCCCAGAGGGCACCCGGCGCAGTTCCGTTACCGGCACGGATCCGCTCATGCAGGGCACAGGATGGGGGATGCTAATAGTGGTGGGAAACCATTGATCGGCAGGAAAACACAGATGGAAGGGGTCTTGGCATGTACGATATCACGATCATCGGCGTCGGGACGCCCTGATTGTCTCTAACATAACATGAGGTTATACAACTAATTGCAGGAACTTATCTTGCCCTCAAAGAATATTCATTAACATTGAAGCGCCCCTTTCTCCCTTTTCCTCCGCAAAAAACGGTTGGGGTTTTAACGGCGGGCGCAGTGAACCGGGAGATGCTTATAATGATGGACAGCAGCAATCCTCAGGAAGAGATATTAACCGCAACAGTGATCAGCTTTCCCTCTTCGCACTATGCCTTCCAGGCGGAAAAAGCCTTCCAGGAGGCCAACCTGCCTGCATTGCTGATTCCACTGCCAAGGGAGATCGGCGCCGACTGCGGGGTGGCCCTGCTCATCTCCCCGAAACTGCAGGAGCGGGCGGAAGAATTGCTGAGCCAGGCCGGGGTCGCACTGGCCGGAACGCACCAGATTGCCAGGCAGCGCTCCAGGGCAAAGCTGTGGCAGAGGGTATTAGATATCTGAGGCAGAAGTCAGAGTCGGAAAAAGATTTAAAGCAGGCCCCATGGCACCCGGGCGGCGCCATCAGAGGATGCATCCTTGGGTACTACAATGCTCGTTTCGCTCACCGCTAAAGAAGGGGGGAAATTGCGAGGTTTAAAGGGTGATGTTGTAAAAGCGGAGGGCGTTGGCGGTAGTGGCCGCAGCCACCTCTTCTTTGGACAGGCCCCGCAGTTCGGCCAGCTTCTCCGCCACCACGGGCAGGTAGGAGGGTTCGTTGCGCTGACCCCGCCAGGGTTGGGGGCTCAGGTAGGGGCAGTCGGTCTCCAGGAGAATCCGGTCCAGGGGGGCGATGTGGGCGACATCCACCAGGGCCTGGCTCTTCGGGTAGGTGAGCGGCCCCCCGATGCCCAGGTAGAAGCCCATGGCAAGGCATTCCTCGGCCATCTGCCGCCCGCCGGAAAAACAGTGCATCACCACGCCCGCCAATCCGGGGAACTCTTTTAAAATTTCCATGGTCTCATCGTGAGCGTCCCGATCGTGAATCACCACCGGTATATGCAACTCCAGCGCCAGGTCCAACTGCTGCCGGAAAACCTGTTCCTGTACCCGGTACGGGGAGAGGTTGCGAAAAAAATCAAAGCCCATCTCCCCCAGAGCGACCACCCGCTCCTCGCCGGCCAGCAACCGCAATGCCTCCCAGGCCCGGGGCGTCATCCCTGCCGCATCGTGTGGATGCACCCCTACGGTGGCGTACACATCCTGATACTTCTGCGCCAGCATCACGGCACGGCGCGACGATGGCACCTCGTAGCCGACGCAGACCACGGCGGCCACACCTGCTTGCTGCGCCCGCCGCCGAAGATCGGGAATATCCCTGACAAAACCCATGTCGTTATAGTGAGCGTGTGTATCGACCAAAACAGCCTGACTGCTCATGTTACTCTTCGTTCTTCCCTTCTTTTAAGCCTCACTACCGGCTCCAAATGGGTTTGTGCCTGATAGCTGCCTGGCGTCCGCCCGACAGGCGCGGCAAAGAGGCTGCTCTCCCGCTCCTAAAATGGCTGAACTTATAATGAACGAGAGCACATCAGCGCGCCTGGGTGCCGGGAGGCAGGTCGCGGTCGACCGTCAACACGCCCAGGCCGTTTTCATCCACCGCCGCCAGGATCATCCCGTGCGAGGTGACACCCCGCAGCTTGGCCGGCGCCAGATTGGCGACGATCACCACCCGCTTGCCCAGCAGATCTTCAGCCCTGTAGTGTTGGGCGATCCCGGCCACCACGGTCCGGGTCTCACTGCCCAGGTCCACCTCCAGCTTCAGCAGCCGGTCGGCCCCCTTGATCCGCTCCGCCTGCCTCACCAGAGCCACTCTGAGGTCGACCCTGGCGAATTCGTCGACGGTGATCTCCGGTTTCTCGCCCAGCTTCGATAAAGGCTTCGGCCCCGTCTTCACCTGCCCCGGCTGCCCTGTTCTGTCATCCTGCTCCTGTTCTTGCTGTTTGGCCAGGCCATGAGCATTGATATCGCGGGGCGATTTCACTGCGGTTGTGGCGCCTATATCGATCTTCCGTCCAGGAGTACCGGTAACGGAAGAGATGCCCTTCGCGGCGTCAGTCTCACTCTTCCCGGCGGTATCTTTCTCTTCGGCTGTTAAAATAATCTTCCGTCCAGGAGAACCGGTAATGGGCGAAGAATCCCTCGTGGCGCCGATCTCACCCTTCTCGTATGTCATCTCTTTATTCACCTCATTAACTATCCTCGGGAAGATCCCGGGTCCCCGGCTGATCCTTGACCCGGGCGATAACCAGCCGCTCCAAATCGCCGCGCTGTCCCAAGTCCGCAGATCCGGCCGGTCAGCGATCCCCATCTGTTCCCATACCCGATCCGGGAAGATCGGCATGAAGGGTGTGCACCAGACAGTCAGTACCCGCACTGCCTCGATCAGGTTATAGAGGACAGTAGCCAGCCGTTCCCTGCCGCCCTCCTGGCGGGCCAGCTTCCAGGGCTCGGTCTCGTCCACATACTGGTTCGCCCGGCGCACCAACTGCCAGATGGCCGCCAGGGCGCCACTGAAATCGTAGCGTCCCAGGGATTCTTCCAAACTCCTTCCGGCCTCTTCATGTGTGCGTATTAATTTGTTGTCAACCATATTGTAATGGCCGGGCTGCGGTACCGTGCCGTCCCAATACTTGTCGATCATCCCGAAGCTGCGGCTGATCAGGTTCCCCAAGTCGTTGGCCAGGTCGGTGTTGATCCGCTCCACCAGGCTCTCCTCGGTGTAGTGGCCGTCATCCCCATGGGGAAGCTCCCGCAGCAGGTAGTAGCGCACGGCGTCAACCCCGTAGCGTTCGATCAGCACCAGCGGGTCGATCACATTCCCTTTCGATTTCGACATCTTGCCCCCCTCGAGCAGCAGCCAGCCGTGGCCGTAAACAGCCCGGGGCGGATTCAAACCCGCCGCCATCAGGATGATCGGCCAGATCACCGTGTGAAAGCGGACGATGTCCTTGCCCACGAAGTGCACGGCGTTCGGCCAGTAGCGCTCGAAGCGGGGATCGGTCCGCTCCGGCCGCCAGTTCAAGGCCGAGATGTAGTTGACCAGGGCGTCGAACCAGACATAGACCACATGCTTCAGGTCGAAGGGAACGGGGATTCCCCAGTTGAAGGTGGTACGGGAGACGCACAGGTCCTCCAGGCCGCTCTTGACGAAGTTCACCATCTCGTTGCGCCTGGAGACCGGCTGGATCAGGTCCGGGTGCTCCTCGATGTACCGGAGCAACTGGTCCTGATACTTGGAGAGCCGCAGGAAGTAGCTCTCCTCCTCCGTGAACTCCACCGGGCGCCCGCAGTCCGGGCAGTTGCCGTCCTGGAGCTGGCGCTCCATCCAGAAGGTCTCGCAGGGCGTGCAGTACCAGCCCTGGTACTTGGACTTGTAGATGTCCCCCCGTTTGTAGATCTGCTGGAAGATCGCCTGCACGCACTCCTGATGGCGCGGCTCCGTCGTCCTGATGAAGTCGTCGTAGTCCACGTGAAGCTGTTGCCACAGGTGCTTGAAGTTGGCCACGATCGGATCCACGTATTCGATAGGGGTAGTCCCCTGTTCCCGGGCCTTGCGCTCGATCTTCTGGCCGTGCTCGTCGGAGCCGGTCAGGAAAAACACGTCGTACCCCCGCATCCGCTTGTAGCGGGCGATGCAGTCCGCCGCCACACTGGTATAGGCATGGCCGATGTGCAGATTGTCGCTGGGATAGTAGATCGGCGTGGTCACATAAAATACTTTATCGTCCTTCTCCGGCATCAACATGCCCGGCTCCGCCGGGTCCTCATAAAGCCACCCTCCGCGGCCGGGCTTCAACCCCTTTCCAGATCGGTAACCGTGAAAATTATAGCACAAAATCTTTTCCAATGCCTACTACAGCTTGCACTGACATCCGCGGGCGAACCCGTCCATATCTTTGTAATTAGGAGCAATTTTTATTATTTTTTACAAATAAGAGGTTGACTATTAATGGAAGAGATGGTACGCTTTATTTCAAAGAAAATTGTCGAACTTTACAATAAGGAGGGGAGATAAATTTTGAAATCGACTGGTGTTGTCAGGAAAGTGGACGAGCTCGGAAGGGTCGTCATCCCGATTGAACTCCGGCGCACGCTGGGCATTGCCGAGAAGGATGCCCTGGAGATCTATGTCGACCGGGAGAAGATCATTCTGAAGAAGTACGAACCTGCCTGTATTTTCTGCGGCAACGCGGAGGACGTGCAGCACTACCGCGGCAAGAACATCTGCAAGGAGTGCTTCCAGGAGATGGCCAAGGAGGCTGTCTAGCCACTGCGCACCGGACAGGTCATTCAAAATTTCCACCTTGTTTAACCTTTTGGCGCCTCGCAACATTATGCTGCGAGGATTTTTTTATCAAGCGTGATAGAGGCGGTAGACCTGGCTCTTGGGGAGCCCGAGGGCGTGGGCGACCGCCTTGCAGGCGGTCTGGGTGTCGGCGCCGGCCTTGACAAGGGCTCCGACTGCCTCCTTGATCTGCTTTGGGGCTGAGGGGGACGGCGTTTTCTGCGCCGCTGCAGGTCCACGCCCTGACGCTCGCTCATCGCCAATTATGGGCTCCGAATCCGCGCCGGGTTCGTTGGCAGCCGTCCTGTCGCCGCGCCCGCTACAGCGGACGCCAGCTCCTTCCCGGCCGGCAGCCACGATGGTCAACTCCCCCAAGGGTGGCGTAGCCGCAAAATGAGTTGCCACCTGGGCAAAGCTGCCGCGGGATACCTCCTCGAACTGCTTGGTCAGCTCCCGGGCGACAGCCACCTGCCGCTCCGGCCCCCAGACCTCGCAGAAGTCCTGGAGGGTTTTCTGCAACCGGTGGGGCGCCTCGTAGAAAACGCCGGTGCGGGTCTCCTCCGCCAGTTCAGTTAGAAGGGCGCGACGCTCCCCAGCCTTGCGGGGCAGAAAGCCCTGGAAGTAAAAAGGGTGCGGTCTGATCCCGGAGACCACCAGGGCGGTGATGGCTGCCGAGGGCCCTGGTATGGCGGTGACCTGATGTCCCTGCGACAGGGCCTGCTGTACCAGTTGGTAACCCGGGTCGGCGATCCCCGGAGTTCCGGCATCGGTCACCAGGGCGATCTTCTTGCCCGCGGCCAACTCCGTCAGCAGCAGCGGAGCCTTGGCTTGCCGGTTGTGCTCGTAATAGCTGGTGGTGGGGGTGTGGATGCCGAAGTGGTTGAGCAGTTTCCGGGTATGGCGGGTATCCTCGGCAGCGATCAGGTCGACCTGTTTCAGAACTTCCAGGGCGCGCAGGGTAATATCCCCCAGGTTTCCCAGTGGAGTGGCGCAGAGATAGAGTTCCCCCACCGCTAAAGCCCTTCCTCCGAGGGTCCCTCTTCTTCAAAGACCACCCCCTGCAGATCCGGGGCAGGTTCTTCCGCGCCCGGGCACTTGGCGCACGGCTTAGCCCCACCTGCCGCCTTGGGGCAGCCACCCTTATAGGAGGCGTCTTCATACTTCAGGCAGCACATGAGCCTGCCGCAGATGCCGCTGATCTTGGTGGGGTTCAGGGAGAGGTTCTGGCCCTTGGCCATGCGGATGGAAACCGGCACGAAATCTCCCAGCCAGGTGCTGCAGCACAGCTCCCGGCCACAGGGACCCAGGCCTCCCAGCAGCTTGGCCTCGTCCCGGACGCCGATCTGCCGCAGCTCGATGCGGGTGCGAAACACGGCCGCCAGGTCCTTGACCAGCTCCCGGAAGTCCACCCGGCCCTCGGCAGTGAAGTAGAACAACACCTTTCCGGCATCGAAGGTAAACTCGACGTCGATCAGCTTCATGGGCAGCCCGTGTTCGGCGATCTTCTTCTCGCAGACGGCGAACGCCTCCTTGGCGCGCCCCCTGTTCTCCTCCATCTTGGCGCAGTCCTCGGGGGTCGCCTTGCGGATCACTTCCCGCAGGGGCGCCACGGTCTCCTCCAGGGTCACCTGGCGATCCCCGATGACCACTGTGCCGAACTCGATCCCCCGGGCGGTCTCTACCACTACCTTGTCACCGGCCCGGAGCTCAAGCTGGCCCGGATTGAAGTAATATATCTTGCCGGCGCCCCGGAACCTGACCCCGACTACGCTCACCCTCTCGCCGGTCGCAGTTCCATGGTCGTTCGCCTCCGGCCTGGCTTTATCATCAGCCATCCGCCTATTCCTCCATGTTATTCACCCGAATGGATAGTCCACGATCATTCGTCATGGGTCAAAAGACTGGGTCATACTCCGCCAGTTCCCCTGATCTCCGGCGGCATCTCCCGGAGCCGCTTCTGCAGTGCCCGTAGGGTCAGGGCCAGGAGCAGCGGCACGGAGATGTTGTCATCCAGCAGTTGCTGCCCGGTCAGGATGACATCCAGGCACTCCAGCAGACCCCTGCTGATCCTGGTATTCCCCTGTCCGGCCATAACCTGATTCCGGGCCTTACGGTAGAGCTGCTCCAGGTCCGCCAGCAGGCTGCGCAACAACCTGCCGGCCGCAGACCGGTCCAGCTTGATCAGCCGCACCTGCCGCATCAGTTCGGCCTCGCTGCCACCCCACAGCAACTGCCGCAGGCTGGCGGTGGCATTGTCCCCGTCCTCTACGGGCAGGTCTTCCTGGCGGGTACGGAACAACACCACCCGGCAACGGGAGGTCAGGGTCGGCAGGAGTGCCCGCTCATCCTCCGTGGCCAGCAGGAAGACGGTTTGGGGCAGCGGCTCCTCCAGGATCTTCAACAGGCTGTTGGCGGCCGGTTCGGTAAGCAGTTCCGGGGCGCTCAGGAAGAAGACCTGGCGCCTGCCCAACTGTGGGCGGTAACTGAAGAAGGGTTGCCACTGCCTGATCTGTTCGATCTTCAGGCTGCTTCCATCCGGCTCCAGAAAGTGATAATCCGGATGAGCCTGCTGCTCCCAGGCATGACATGAATCGCAGGCGCCACAGGGTTCTCCCCTCTCGGTGGCCAGACAGAGCAGCACCTGGGCGAAGGTGCTGGCCGCCTCCTGCTTGCACCTGGTGGCGGGGCCTGCCAGGAGGTAGGCGTGGGCAGGCTGGCCGCTTTGCACGTCCTGGCGCAGTTGACGCACTGCCGGCTCATGTTCCCAGTCGCCAAACCTCATACAGCCACCTCCATGTCGGATGCCGGATGTCGGATGCCGGATGTCGGATGCCGGATGTCGGATGTCAGAATATTTTCCAGTATTCCTTATTAGCCTTTTTCCTACCCCATTTTTGGTTTGAACTTCTGTTTAAGGCTTCCCATTTCCTATTTCTGTCTCCTAGATGCCTTGCTCAAGCCATCGGTACAGACATCGGATTCATGATGTCAGACTTGCATGCCTTTAATAGCAGCCTTTAAATCTTTTCTCCGACTTCTGACCTCTTGCCTCTGACTTCTGTTAAAAGGCGCTCCCTGTTCCCTGCCCTCAAGAAAGGCGGCTACATGCGCCCACACCCGGGCCTGGACTACCTCCGGGGTGCCCGATCCGTCCACCGCCCGGATGCGCTCCGGGGCAGCAGCAGCCAGGGCGCGGTAACCGTCCCGGACCCGCCGGAGAAAGCTGACGCCCTCCTGCTCCAGCCGGTCGCTCTCTCTGATTGCGAATCGCTGTATGCCCTGTTCCGGCGCCAGATCGATCATGATGGTATAGAACACCCCCAGCCCAACCAGGGCAAAGGCGTTGACAGTGCGCAGCAGGTCGAGGCTGAGCCCCCGGCCATAACCCTGATAGGCCAGGCTGGAATCCACGAAACGATCGCAGAACACGACCTTGCCCGCATCCAGGGCCGGCAGGATCACCTCGCCCACCAACTGGGAGCGGGCCGCGGCATAGAGCAGCGCCTCGGTGGATGCCGCCATCTCGCTGAATTGCGGGTCGAGCAGCAACCGCCGGATCTCCTCCGAGAGACGCGTCCCCCCCGGCTCGCGGGTGGTCAACACGGTGTAGCCCCGCTGCTCCAGGGTGGCTGCGGTCAGGAGCACCTGGGTGGTCTTGCCCGCTCCGTCAACCCCCTCAAAAGTGATCAGCTTTCCCCGAAAACTACTCATTGCATTCAACCCTGACCAACAGGTGGCATTGCTCCAGATCCCCTACCATTTGTCTTTCCCTGTCAATATTGTTCTTATCTTACCACATAACGCCCGTTTTATATAGACACGGACACGACCGCCTGAGCGGCTTTGTCCAGCGCTCACTGTATGACGCCGGGGACGGTTCTCGGTGCCATGTTGCAATTTGGCAACAACTATTCATGGCAATATGAATCGTCCCCTTGCTCTATTTTTAGGGCAGTATTCGGCTTTGCAGCCCTGTTAAACCACAGCTAGCTCCCGTCTACCACGTAGATGGCGCCTCCGGCCTGCCCCAGCCAGGTCCCTCCGGCTTGGCGCCAGGCTTTTAGACATTCCAGCACCGGCTTATCGATCTCCTCGCCAGGGCAGATCAGCGGCACGCCAGGCGGATAGGGCGTGATCGTCTCAGCAGCGATCTTTCCCGCTGCATCGTGCAGTGGCGCCTGACACCGGGGTGCGAAGAACGCCTGGCGCGGCGTCAGAGCCTGGCGGGGGATCGGCAGTTCATAGAGTTTAGGGATGATCGCAGACAGCTCTAACTGTCTGCGTCCACTAACAGCCACATCCTGTCCACAGAATCCACCATATCCCCCGTCACCGGTAGACCTTTCTCCCGCATCAACCCCGGCAGATCCACAATATCCACCGGATCCGCCATGCTCACCACGCTTACCGCCGCTGTTACTTTTACCACTTTCGAATTCTCCACCGGCATCAATCCAGGCAGCCGCCATGTCCCGCAGTCCATTCAGCAGGGCATCCGCCGCCGGCCCCTCGTCCCCGGGGCCGAGGATAAACACCAGGTTGTCCAGGTCGGCCATCTCCACCAGGAGGCGGCGCTCCCTGGCCAGCCATCCGCCAGCCGTAAAGCCGGTGATCCCCAGACCGCTCACGTTTACAACCAACCGCGCCGGATCGTAGGCACAAACCCCCGGCACATCCAGCAACTCCTCCCCAGGCGCCCGCAGGCCCGGAATTCGGGAGATCTCTTCCCGTAGCCGCGTGCCAAGGCGGGCTATTTCCTCCCAGCGCTCCCCGGACTGCTGCAACTGGTGCCGGGCCACGTCCAGGGAGGCCATCAGCAGGTAGGATGGGCTGGTGGTCTGCACCAGCCGCAGCGCCTGGCCAACCCTCAATGCGGCCTCGCCGCGCTCCCGGCAATGGAGCCAGGCCGCCTGGGTGAAGGCACCCAGGGTCTTGTGGGCTCCCATCACCGTAAAGTCCGCCTCCGCGGTCAGGGCGGGAGCAGGAAACAAAGGGCTGGCACGGAAGTGGGCGCCGTGGGCCTCATCCACCAGCACCGTCAAGCCATGCCGATGTGCCAATGCGATCTGCTCTGCCAGGTCTCCGGCCAGTCCGTAATAGTTCGGGTGCGGCAGCACCAGCAAGCAGCGACCTGAAAAAGAGTCCAAGACAGCTCTCAGGTCCTCCGTCCGCAGCAGGCCGGGCAACCCCAGTCCGGGATGGAAACGCACCGGCAGGTAGACCGGGGTCGCCCCGCTCAGCACCAGGCCGTGCACCACCGACTGGTGGCAGTTCCTGGGCACCAGCACGGCGCCATGTCCACTGGACATGGCGCCGCCCTCCCGGCAGAGGGCCAACAGCACCGCCAGGATGCCGGCGCTGGCCCCGTTCACCAGGAAGTGGGTCTCCGCCGCTCCAAAGAAGGCCGCCGCCTCGTTTGCCGCCTGTTTGATGATCCCCTGCGGGTCCTGGAGGTTGTCCAGTCCGGGCAGTTCCGTCAGGTCGAGGGCAAATACCGCCTCCCCCAGCAGATCACGCCAAGGGCTCCAGGCCGCCCGGCCCTGATGATGGCCGGGCATGTGCCAGCCCAGGTAGCCCTCCCCGGCATGCGAGACCAACCCCGCCGCCAGGGGCGGCCATCCCCCATCCGTCATCCTGGCGCCGCCCGTACAGGTGGGGCGCCCGCCAGCACCGAAGAGTCGACGTGCGTTTCTATGATCTCTCCCTTTCATGCTGCTTTTGATCTTCAAAAACAGCGTTCCCCTTTCAGTTTGCAGAGAAACGGCCTTGATAACCGTTTTGATTATTTTACATACTTTAATGCCGGTTGGCAATTGCCAAAAAGCCAGGTTATGGCCGGACCCGCGCCCAGAGCTTCTTGAGCTTCTCCTTGAGCTGAATATACCTGCTGTCACCGACCTGGACGCGGACGATCTCCCGCTCACACCGGGTGCAAAGGAAGCGGCCGGAAACCAGCATTCCCCCCGCGATGCCCCTGGGAGGCGTCTGCTCACAGATCATGCATACCGGAAGCAGGACTCCCTTCCTCTTCTCGGCAAGCAGGCTAGATTCCCGTCGTGCCATGTTTTCACCAACTTCCCCTTACACATCCCTGTTCTCTATTATACGCAAAAGCGCCGGCGTTGAACCCTTCTTGAATCTACTTGCACAGCCAAACCCTGGCCTGACAGCACGTTCGCTGGAACTCAGCCCCGCCTGCCGGGTACCGCAGGAACTGCGGGGATAGCCTGCGGAGTTCCTGTAAGACCTCTCTCACGAAGGCACGGAACGATGAATCAGGAATCTCGTGACTTTAGTCACGAGAGGTTCAATCACTGTTCCAGGTATATCTATTGAGTGCAAGGCTTCTTTGCTTCTTCTTTTTCCGACTTCTGACTTCTTGCCTCTGATTTCTGATGGCTCACCAGGATGGCGCAGTCCGGGCAGACCACCTCGCAGGTGCGGCAACCCTTGCAGAGTTCCGGGTCGGGCGCCACCGTGGGCGTGCCGTAGACCCCCAGCCGCTCAGACCAACTGAGGGCGCGCTCCGGGCACTTCTCCCGGCAGAGGCCGCACCCTTTACAGAGCCCCGGAAAGATGTTGAAGATCACCTTGCCGTCATTGACTTCGTACGGGAATACCTTCACCTATGACACCCCCCATTCCGGCAACCAGGTTGGCGCCCTCCTGGAGGGCCTTGAAGTTCAACTCCCGGAGTTCCGGGTTCTTCTCGAACTTGTATCCCAGGCGCATTTCGATGGCCTGCTTGGCGTTGTCCAACGTGACCACGCCGGTCGCTCCGATCACCGCTCCCATGATCAGGATGTTGAAAACCCTCGGGAGCAGTTTCTTGTTGGCTATCTCCAGGGCGGGGATGGCCAGCACCTGCTTGGCGTTCTTGGGCAGGTCGCCCTCCACTCCCTCAATGCCGGAGTCGTAGACGAACAATGTCTGCGGCCCCACGTACATCTGGGTGCGGCGCACCGCCCGGTCGCTCAGGGCCAGGACGATGTCCCCGATCTTGAACTTGGGCGCCCCGATCTTCTCATCGCCGATCTGCACGAAGGCGATGGTGACGCCGCCACGCTGCTCCACCCCGAAGTTGGGGATGTAGAGGGCCTCTTTCCCCTCAAGGATCGCTGCATCCATCAGGATCTGGGCGACGGACTGCACGCCCTGTCCGCCCTCGCCTGCCATGGCAATCTTCACAGCTCTGCCCACGCTTACTCCTCCTACCCTTCTGAGGCTCCGCCGGCTGCCTCTGCCGGTACCTTCAGTTCCCCGACCGGGAAAAAGCCCTGCATCTTATCTTCGAGGAACGCCCAGGTCTGCTCGGCGTTAGTGCGCCAGTTGGTGGGGCAGGTGGAGAGGGCCTCCACGAATGAGAAGCCCCGGCCGGCTATCTGGTTCTCCAGGGCCTTCTTCAGATAGCCCTTCAAGGTGCGCAGCTTGGAGACGGTGCCCCGGGCGACGTAGGCGCCCTCATGGGTGATGGCCGCCACCATTTCCGGCCCGAGCATCGGGTAGCCGGCCTCCTCGATATCACGCCCGTATGGTGTGGTCTCGGTCTTCTGCCCGGGCATAGTGGTCGGGGCCATCTGGCCACCGGTCATGGCATAGTTGGTGTTGTTGCAGAGGATCGCCGTGATCCGGTCGTTCCGGTTGGCAGCGTTGACCAGGTGCTGAGCGCCGATGGCGTAGCCGCCGCCGTCCCCCATGTAGGCGACCACGATCAGGTCTGGGTTTGCCCGCTTCAGGCCGACCAGCACCGGCGTCGTCCGGCCGTGGTGGGTCTGAACCGTGTCCACATTGAAGAAGTCCCAGGACAGGAGCGAGCAGCCTATGTCACAGCCGAACACGACCCGGTCCTGGATCCCCAGTTCGTCGATGGCCTGCCCCAGGGCCTTCAGCACCATACCATGGCCACAGCCTGGGCAGAACTTATGAGGTTTGGACTCCAGGTTCCAACTCTTCGGCATCTTTGGTTGCAGTTCCATTTCCACCGCCACCGCCTACACCCCCTTTCCTTGATTGTGACCCAGCACTGAAAGTGCTGGGTCACGAGGCCCACCCCGCGCCCGCGCCCGCAAGCGGGCACCCGGCATGCGCGGGGTTCCCGGCCAGGATGGCCGTACACTCATCGCTGATCTCCTCCGGGGTGATCCCCACGCCCGGCTTGAGCATTGCCCGGATCGGAACTGTGCTGCCGTACAGGTTCTGCTGCACGATCTTCAGGAGTTGACCGTAGGCGGACTCGGCTACCAGCAGCATCTTGGCCTTGGCAACCGCTGCCCGGAACTGCTCCTGCGGGAATGGGCGCAGGGTGATCGGGCGGAAGTAGCCGATCTTCTTACCCTGGCTGGCCAGTTCCCTGACCGCCATCGCCGCCGAACGGAAGACCACACCGTGGGCGACCACCAGCAGGTCACAGTCCTCAGCGCTGAAGGAGTCGTACTCTACGATCTCCGGGGCCACCCGCTCGTAGTCGGCGATGTCATGCTCCAGGACCTCAAAAAGTTCTTCTTCGATGTTGTAGGTATTGCGCAGGTGTGCGGCCTTCCGCCCCTCGCCGATCCGGCCCGGCTTGCCCAGAAACGGTTCCGTGGGCACCATGTCGATTCCCCTGACGGCTGGATCATAGATGGTAAGGGATTCCCGCATCTTGGCCTGGTAGCCGTCGGCCAGCACGAAGGTGGGGAAACGGTACTTCCAGGCGGTGTTGAAGGCCTTGATGGTGTAGTCGTAAAGATCCTGGTGCGAGGAGGTGGAGTAGACGAGGCGCAGGCCCTCGCCGTTGCCCCCGAAGCAGGTCAGGGTGACCTCCTGCTGGGAGTAAATGACGGTGGCGGTGGAGGGGCCGCCGCGCTGCTGAATCACCACTACTACAGGTATCCTCATCGCCTCGGCCATGGCCAGCGGGTCCTGCATAAGCACGTTGCCGGGGCCGGCGGTGGCGGTGAATGCCCGCCTGCCGGCCAGCACGCCGCCGATGGTGGTGAAACCGGCGGACAGCTCGTCCTCGGTCTGCAGGAACCGCTTCCCGAACTTGGGCACGTTCCTGGTCCAGTAGTGCATGATCTCGTTCTGCGGCGTGATCGGATAGCCGTACATGATCTCCGCTCCGGCGGCCAGGGCTGCCCAGCATACCGCCTCATTGCCGGTCATGAATACCTTGCGCTCCCCTTCAACCGGCTTTTCGCTCATAACCCGTTAACACATCCCTCAAGATTTGGTGGCATCCTATAACAGGCAGCGGGCACCATGCCCGATTCCACACCGGATCGATACACTCGCCCATTTAGTCTCCCCATAACACCCCATCACAAACCGCGCATGTAAACGGGCCATTTTCTCATTAACTTCCAACCTCTAACCTCTTGATACCTTTCCCCTCGAATTTCGAACTTCGAACCTCGAGGAGACCACCAATTACCAAAATGCCCTGGGCATATGTCGCCGAATGACCCGCACCGGGTGCCCGTAGCGGTCACTTTTGCCAAAGGAAGAGGCCAGACCCTCGGGCACCACCGTGGCCACCACGGGAATCCCCAGGATTCTGGAGGCGTCTGCCACCGTACGCGCCCCCTGGTCGACGATAGCCACGCCGGTCTCATCACCCAGATGAGAGTTGTTGATCAGCCCGTCGACCCGGCCCATGTCCCGGACGTGGTCGACGATCTGGTCAACAGTGGCGGTCATCGGCCGGGCGACGTTGATCACGGCATAGATCTTCAGATCCGGGTCCTGCCAGGCGTTCTCCACCAGGTTGAGAACCCTTGCCCCGGAGATCCCGTAGCCGATGTCCATGATCACATCGCCGGGTCGCAGCAGGCAGAAACGGGTCGAGGGTTTCACCAGGTTACCGGTCTCGCCCAACCCGATCAGTTCGCCGGTCTCCCAGGCCAGCACCGTTATCCCCGCCTGCTCCAGCTCTTTCTTGAGCGCTCTCAGGGTATAGCAAGGCTCCACCAGGTCAAGGTCAACCAGGGTGACCGGCCTGCCCAGCCGGGTCAGTTCCAGGGCGCGATTCACGGCGATCTCGCTCTTGCCGCTGGCGTATTCCCCGATGTATGCTTCAACCACACGGGGTGGATAATGGGCGGTGGGCATAAGTTCGCCTCATTAATTGACGAGTCTCATTTTCCGAGTATCAGGCATTAATGATCATCGGTGAATATAAGCATATTATGCCCTCATCCACACCATCATATCATTGGTTCTAACAAAGACCATGACGACGCCCAAGGCGTCGTCATCAGTGATTCAACTAACCGCCAAAGGATGAATAGCGCACCTCTCCCATGAGATAGTCACGGAAGTTGGCGAAGTCCGGTTCCTTGGAGTCCAGCACGAAGGGGTTCTTGCCTTCGGCCTTGAGCGACGGGTTATTGCGGTACAACTGCCAGTAGCCGGCCTTTACGGCCCTGTCGATCTCCGCCTGGCTCTGCGACATGCCACCCTTCAGGCCGTGGTTGATGCAGGGGCAATAGGCGATGATCAGCGACGGCCCCTGATAGGCCTCGGCTTCCTTGATGGCTTTGATTGACTGGTTCATATCGGCCCCGGTGCCGATCTGGGCGACGTAGACATAGCCATAGGTCATGGCCATCGCCCCCAGGTCCTTTTTCTTGGTGCGCTTGCCGGAGGCTGCGAACTTGGCGATGGCGGCAGCCGGAGTGGCTTTTGAGGCCTGCCCGCCGGTGTTGGAATAGACCTCGGTGTCTAAGACCAGCACGTTCACATCCTCATTGGACGCCAGCACGTGGTCGAGGCCGCCGTAGCCGATGTCGTAGGCCCAGCCGTCCCCGCCGAAGATCCAGACCGACTTCTTCACCAGGTGGTCTCGCATGTTGTAGATCTCCTGCAGCAGGGGATCCTGCTTTCCGGCCAGAATGGGCAGCATCCTTTCCGCCGCAGCACGGGATGCCTGGGCATCATCCCTGCCCTCCAGCCAGGCCCGGAAAGCATCTTTCAGTTCCGGCGCCAAATCCCTCGCCAGGGCTTCCTGGATCAGTTCGGCGAGCTTGTCCCGTTGCTGCCGGATACCCAGAGCGATACCATAGCCGTATTCGGCGTTGTCCTCGAAGAGTCCGCTCGTCCAGGCCGGGCCCCTGCCTTGGGGATTAGCACAGTAGGGCATGGATGGAGCACAGGCGCCCCAGATGGAGGAGCAGCCGGTAGCGTTGGCGACCACCATCCGGTCGCCGAAAAGCTGGGTGACCAGCTTGTTGTAGACGGTCTCCGCACAGCCGCCACAGGCGCCGGAAAACTCCAGCAGCGGCTGGGCGAGCTGGCTGCCCTTGACGGTGAAGCGGTTCCAGAGGTTGTCCTTGACGGTGACGGTCATGGCATAATCCCAGTTGGACGCCTGCCCTGCCTGGGAGTCGTAGGGCTGCATCACCAGGGCCTTCTCCTTGGCCGGGCAGATTTCGGCACAGACGCCGCAACCCATGCAGTCCTGCACGCTCACCTGGATCCGCCAGCCCAGGCCCTTCAGATCCTTGCCCACCGCCGGCTTGGTTTCAAACCCGGCTGGCGCCTTGGCCTGCTCCTCCTCATTCAGGAGGAATGGCCTGATGGCGGCATGGGGGCAGACGAAGGAACAGCGGCAGCACTGGATGCAGTTCTCCCTGATCCAGCGGGGCACGAAGTCCGCCACGCTCCGTTTCTCATACCGGGAGGTGCCCACCGGGAAACTGCCGTCCTCCCGGCCCTTGAAAGTGCTGACCGGAAGTTTGTCTCCTTCCAGGCGATTCATCACCCGGAGCACACCGGAGATGAAATCGGGAACCTCCCCGGTGGACACGGTCTCGTCCACGGCATCGGCCCAGGAGGCGGGCACTTCAATTCTGGTTATTGATTCGATGCCTTTATCTACCGCGGCGAAGTTCATGGTGACCACTGCATCGTCTTTCGTGCCATAAGCTTTTATGATAGAGGACTTCAGTTCACGCACCGCGTCCTCCAGGGGAATGACGTTGACCAACTTGAAGAAGGCGGACTGCATGATCATATTGTAGTGATTGCCGAGGCCCAGCCCCTGGGCGATATTGACGCCGTCGATGATGTAGAAGTTGATGTCGTTCCGGGCCAGGTAGCGCTTCACATTCGCCGGCAGCTTCTCCTCCAATTCTTCGGGCTTCCAGATACAGTTCAGGAGAAAGGCGCCACCCTTCCTGAGCCCTGACAACAGGTCCAGGGTGTGCACGTATGACTGGTTTGAACAAGACACGAAGTCCGGCCTGGTGATCAGGTAGGGGGATTTGATGGGCTTCCTGCCGAAACGCAGGTGAGAAACGGTGTAGCCCCCGGATTTCTTGGAATCATAAGAGAAGTAGGCCTGGGCGTACAGGTCGGTGGTATCGCCGATGATCTCCACTGCCTGCTTGTTGGCGCCTACGGTGCCGTCGGAGCCAAGGCCGAAGAACTTGCACTGGATGGTTCCTTCGGACGTGGTGTCGATCTGCTCTCCCCTGGGCAGGGAAAGGTTGGTGACATCATCCACGATGCCCAGGGTGAACCTTTTTTTCGGTTCAGCCGCCTTCAAATTGGTGAATACGGCCATGATATCGTCGGGCAGGAGTTCTTTGGACCCGAGACCGTAGCGGCCGCCGACGATCAGTGGTCGTTCCGGTCGATCATAGAAGAGCGTCTTGACATCTTCCAGCAGCGGTTCGCCCAGCGACCCCGGCTCCTTGGTCCGGTCCAGCACGGCGATCCTCTTGACTGTTTGGGGAAGCACCTGGAAGAAGTACTTGCCGGAGAAGGGACGATAGAGGTGTACTTTGACGACCCCCACCTTCTCGCCCCTGGCCGTCAGGTAGTCCACGGTCTCTTCGATGGTGTCGCACGATGACCCCATGGAGATGATGACGTCCTCGGCATCGGCAGGTCCGTAGTAGTCGAAGGGGAGGTACTCCCTGCCGGTTAACCGCCCGATCTCTTTCATGTATTCGTAAACGATGTCGGGCACAGCTTCGTAGTACGGGTTGCCGGACTCTCTGGCCTGAAAATAGATGTCGGGGTTCTGGGCGGAGCCCCTGATTATCGGATGCTCCGGGTTCAGCCCCCTGCTCCGGAAAGCTTGTACTGCTTCCCAATCAACCAGCGGGGACAGGTCTTCGCAGTCGATCGCCTCGATCTTCTGCTGTTCGTGGGAGGTCCGGAACCCGTCAAAGAAGTGCATGAAGGGTACCCTCGACCTGATGGCGGCCAGATGGGCAATGCCGCTCAGGTCCATCACCTCCTGGACGCTGCTGCTGGCCAGCATGGCAAACCCGGTCATGCGGCAGGCCATCACGTCGGAGTGATCCCCGAAGATGCTCAGGGCGTGGGTGGAGAGAGCGCGGCCGGTAACTTGGAGCACTCCGGGCAGCAACTCGCCAGCGATTTTGTAAAGGTTGGGGATCATCAGCATCAGGCCCTGGGATGCGGTATAGGTGGTGCCCAGGACACCGGAGGCCAATGCTCCGTGCAGGGCGCCGGCAGCGCCGCCCTCGGATTGCATCTCCGCAACTCTTACCGTCTGCCCGAACAGGTTTTTCCTTCCCTGGGCAGCCCACTCGTCGACGTACTCGGCCATGGGCGATGACGGGGTGATCGGATAAATGCAGGCACATTCGGTGAACGCATAGGAAACATGAGCCGCCGCCTTGTTCCCGTCCATGGTCTTCATGCTTTTAGACATAAAAACACCTCCCCCATTTACATACCGTAAGTTTAAAGCAACTCGCTTTGCTCGGGGATTCAGTGGGGGTCTGCACCCCCACTGAATTCGGAGACTAAAAGCTTTTGCCAAATTCATCTCCCGCTTGTAGAAGCGGGAGACTCCTTTGGCGGTTAGTTAAAAATATCCCTCTTTAATATTTTCTATATTTTTTTCTTGATCGGGAGATAACAGATCGGCAAGAAATCTCTTCATAACACATAGAGATAGACAACGAACAGTAATAGATATAAAATCCCATGAGTTAAACAACGGTGGGTTGACAACGCGCCATAAAACCCCCGGTGAGAGGCGAGACCGGGCCATATGCCTCATATTTCCTAATTAGTGTATGCCAAGAGTGCCTTTCTGTCAAGTAAAATGTCACAATTCTGTTAATTGACACATGCTAATGGGTAAGACGTCCGCTTATGAGGATCCTGACAGCACCCTAGTGAGATGGGAACAACAGCTTGAAGGCGCCCAGCAGCAGCAGGCCGGGCACCCCCAACACCCCCACCAGGGCTGCGCTCGCCGGATTCAATCCCAGGCTCCAGCCCGAGGAGTAAGCGGCCAGGTTGATCAGGAACAGGGCCAGCCCGCCCAGGGCAACCCGGATCAGCAACCGCAACAAGAGGCGCAACGGCCCCCACAAGGCCTGTCCCACCAAAAAGATTAAAAAAATGGCGAACAACACCCCTAAGATGGTACCGGCCAACCTACTCCCCCCCTTTACGTTCCCTGGCCCTCTTCCAGAGATAGACAAAATGTTTCTCCGCCGCCTGGAGGGAATAGATGGAGTAATCCACCAATTCCGGATCGGTGGCATAATCGAACAGCCGGCTGGCCGCCAGCCACTCCCGGCGCGCATGCTCCAGGGCCTTGGACTCATCACACTGGTTATTCCGATCCCTGGCGGCAAACTGCCGGGTACAAACCTTGAACCACTTGGACAACTGCCCGGACATCACGGTCACCTCCCTCTTGGGATGTGAGAGGTGAGAGGTTGGAGGTGAGATTTTCGTTGGCATGGGCAGGCTATGAGGCTTCGCCTCATGCTCCGCCCCACCCGGCGGGTACCCGGTGCGCCGCGCCCGCAAGCGGGCACCCGGCTCGCTGCGCTCGCAATCAAGGTGGCCGTGCGCCGCATTCCCGGTGTGCCGGCGGGCTTTCAGCCGACCTGTGCTCCGCATTCTTCAGGCCGGGCGTAAGCCCGGATGCGGTGGAAAGCCGCCTGCACTTCAGCTCCGCCAATGCCTTCGATTCCCACTTCACACTTCCCGCTTCTCACTTCTCATATACTAGGATGCGCCCATCCCTCGCTGTTTTATCCTAGTATATGAAGAAGGCGACAGAAACTTGCCAGCCGCATCCGGGTTGCAGCCGGCTTTTAAGGGTATATAATTGAGCTATTTCTCATTTTTTTAGGGGTTTTAACGGTAATGGTATGTTTTTCTAGATATTTGAGCGTGTGGGACCGGTGGGACAGGGGACGGTTCTCTGTCCCGAATTGGCGGGCGCCGTCCCTAGAGCTCCTGGCGGCCCAGGAAGGAGCGGCTGAGGGTGGCAGTATCGGCGAACTCCAGGTCGCCGCCGACCGGGAGTCCGTGAGCGATCCGGGTCACCTTCATGCCCAGGGGCTTGAGCAGTTGGGAGAGGTAGATAGAGGTGGCTCCCCCCTCCACGTTCGGGTTCAGGGCCAGGATAACCTCCTTGACAGCCCCTGACTGCACCCGCTGCATCAGTTCGGCAATCTTCAGATCTGCAGGCCCGATCCCGTCGATGGGGGAGAGCACCCCGTGCAGCACGTGGTAGAGGCCCCTGAAGTCCTGGGTGCGCTCGAAAGCGATGATGTCCCGGGGCGATTCCACCACACAGACCAGGGACTGGTCCCGGCCCTGGTCCTGGCAGATGGCGCATGGTTCCACGTCGGTGAAGTTGCCGCAGACAGGGCAGAGAAAGATCTTCTCCCTGGCTTCCAGGATGGCGTGAGCGATGGCCTCGGCCTCGGCTGCCGGAGCATGGAGAAGGTACAGGGCAAGGCGCTGGGCGGTCTTGGGCCCGATCCCCGGCAGCTTGCGCATGGATTCCACCAGGGCCGCCAAGGGCTCCGGATAAAGGAACAAGCTGTTCACCCGCTTTAAGTGAAGTGGTGTATTCGCACTGGTTTGGAACTGTTGCTTGGTGTCGCCCATGGACGCAGCTTCAGCCGGGCGCCTGGCAGAGACTTCAAACAGCAGTCTAGAACAACCCCGGGAGTTTCATGCCGCCGGTGATCTTCTCCATCTCCTGGGCCGCAGTCTCCTTGGATCTGTCCAAGGCATCGTTGACCGCGGTCGACACCAGATCCTCCAACAGCTCCGAGTCCTCAGGGTCGATGACCGACTTGTCGATCTTCACCTGCCTGATCTCCTGGTGACAGGTGGCCACCACCTGGACGGCGCCGCCCCCGGCGCTCCCCTCGACGGTGACGTTGCCCAACTCCTCCTGCAGGCGCGCCATATCCGCCTGCATCTTTTGAACCTGCTTCATCATCTTCTGCATGTTGCCGCCACCAAAACTCATCTAACCAGCCTCCGTTTCGTCGATGATCTTGCCGTTAAACAGTGTCAGGGCCACACCCACCAACGGGTCGACCTGGCCGTTCCGGGATGTGGGATGTGAGAGGTGAGAGGTGAGATCCTTGTTGTTATTGGCTTCGCCAATACCTTCTTGTTCCGCGTCCGCTAGGGTGGGCGCTTCCCGCTTCTCAATATGGGGCTCCTCCACAACATCCGGTGCCTGCCCGGAAACAGAAGCCGGATGCCTGAGGTCGGAAGTCGGATTCTTCTCCTGGATTTCATCTTTCAAACTCCCAGATGGCCTTCCCAGATAGTCTTCCTTATCTTTTTCCGACCTCTGGCTTCTGACATCCGATACGATCTCCAGCTCCAGGGCAGGATGGCGCTCCTTGATGGCATCCTGCAGACTGCGGCGGTTCTCGTCTTTCAACAGCATCTCCTGATGAAAAGCAGATGATGCCTTGAGTACTATTCTATCGCCATCCTGACTCAAATTACACGAGGCCAGGGCCTGTGCCGCCAACGGCCGTTTCTGGAAAGCCCGCCCCAGGATCTTTCTGAGTTCGCCGAGTGGTACTGCCGCCGGTGCTTGCTCCTGCGGGGATGGCTGCCCGGCGGCTGCGCCGGCAGTTTTGCCTGCAGCGCCCTCTCCGGTTGCGGCAGTTGCGCTCTTAGAAACCGCGGCCTGGGGCGCTTCAACCGGTTCCGACATGCCCGGTTGGCGCACGCTTGCGGGCGCGATCGCTTTTGCGGGCGCAGCCGCGGCGGGCGCGGAGCCGGTGTCGCCCGGGGCAGGTATGGCAAAAGCATCGGAGAGGCGCACCAGGGCCAGTTCCAGCATCAGGTCCGGGCGGCTGTTCCCCTTCATGTCCGCCTCCGCCGCGGCCATGCCGCGCAGCAGGTTGGCATAGCCGGTGCGCTCCGGCCCCGGCGTGGCGGCGGCAAACAGCCGGTCGCGCACCAGGTCGATCAACTGGAACAGCACCTGGCGGGGCTCGCAGCCCCCGGCGGACAGTTCGTCCAATTGCTGCAGCAGGGAGGACACATCCCCAGCCATGGCTGCAGCCAGCAGTGACCTGAGCCCCTCCGGGCTGATGGCGCCGGTCAGGGTCTCCAGGTCGGCCCGGCTGATGGCGCCTCCGGTAAAGCTGGCGGCCTGCTCCAGCAGTCCCAGGGCATCCCGCAGGGCGCCACAGGCGTGCCGGCTGAGCAGTTCCAGGGCGTCGTCGTCGATCTGCCAACCCTTCTCCCCGGCCACCCTGCGTAGGTGATCATTGATCACGTCCCGGCCCAGGCGTCTGAAATCGAAGCGCTGGCAGCGGGACATGATGGTCAGGGGCACCTTGTGAGCCTCGGTGGTGGCTAGCACGAAGATCGTATGCCGGGGGGGCTCCTCCAGGGTTTTCAGGAGGGCGTTGAACGCTTCCCCGGTCAACATGTGCACCTCATCTATGATGAAAAGCCGGGACTTCCCGGCGGTGGGAACAAAACAGACCTTCTGGTTGAGGTCCCGGATCTCATCGATCCCCCGGTGGGAGGCGGCATCCATCTCGATCACGTCCATGGAGATGCCGGCAGTGGTGCTCCGGCAGGAGGTACAGATGTTGCAGGGTTCGCCGTCCTCGCTGTTCGGGCAGTTGACCGCCTTGGCCAGGATGCGGGCGGTGCTGGTCTTGCCGGTCCCGCGCGGCCCGCAGAACAGGTAGGCATGTGCCACCCGCCCCTGTCGCACCGCGTTCTGCAGCGTCCGGCAGACGTGCTCCTGCCCGATCACCTCCCGGAACAACTGCGGCCGCTGTTCCCGGTACAGGGCCAGATGCTCCACGCTCAACTCTCCCTTCAGTTTTCTATAATTCTACCCCTTTGACGGCAGGAGTTGTATCGCCAACTGTGAGCCCAACCAACTCGTTTAACTTGTTATTCGACCTGACTCATGGTTTCCCTGCACTCCTATTTCCTAGATAACATCAATTCTTGCAACATTCATAATCGAGGATCAAAAATGAGCGGGAAAAATCCAGTAAATAAAGGAACGGTATCACTTTTTCCCGAATATATGAAACCATAAGCATAAGCCGACGGAGTGACGCTCATGAAAAAGACCCACACCTCGGACTTCGGGGTTTCCAAGAGAGAGGGACACGACTCCAGCGCCTTCTACGCCCGCAACCTATACGGCCAGGACGGAAGCGGCATTCCCCGCCTGCTCATCGATCAGACCGTGCCGCCCGGATCACCACTGGAACACCGCACAGTCCCGTCATACCCGCGCCCGCAAGCGGCGGCGCCGTGTCCGGTGGGCACGGCGCGGGAGTGGGCCGACCGGATCTACTGCCAGACTTCGGAAGAGATGCTGCAGGTGCCTGACAACAGCGTTGCCCTGGCTTTCACCTCACCTCCCTACAACACCGGCAAGAAATATGAGCCTGACCTGGACCTGGGCGAATACCTGGGGCTGATTGGTCGGGTGGCCGCAGAAGTTTACCGCGTCCTGATACCGGGAGGCCGCTACGTGATCAACGTGGCCAACCTCGGGCGCAAGCCCTACATCCCTATGCACGCCTACTTCTACGCCGTTCATACCGGGGTTGGCTTTCTGCCGGCCGGGGAGATCATCTGGCGCAAGGGACGCGGGTCGAGCGGCAACTGCGCCTGGGGTAGTTGGAAGTCCGCCAAATCTCCCGGGCTGCGCGACCTGCACGAGTACCTGCTGGTGCTAACTAAAGAAGTGTTCGGGCGCCCGGACAAGGGGGAATCCGACATCTCCGGGGAGGAGTTCATGGAGGCGACCCTGTCGGTGTGGGAGATCCCGCCGGAGCGGGCGAAACGCGTCGGGCATCCCGCCCCGTTCCCGGTGGATCTGGCTGGCCGGGTCATCAAACTCTACTCCTACGTGGGCGACGTGGTGCTCGATCCCTTCTGCGGCTCCGGCACCACCTGTGTAGCCGCCAAGACCGGCGGCCGCCACTGGGTGGGCTACGACATCGCCGCCGAATACTGCGACCTGGCAATAGCAAGGCTTGCTTCAACTGAGCAAAAATAATACTTGTTTTGAAGAAACATTTTAAGGAACGCCGCGCCCAGAGGGCACCCGGCGGTGGGTACCCCGCGGCGGGTGCCCCCCGCTAGCCAAGTCTTCTATATCGATATGGCAATATGGCGCTAATATTGCGCTCAAAAATCAGGAGGCTGATCATCAATGGATTCATGCTGTGGCTGGTCAGCCTGGTGGTGAGAGGCTTTGAGGCTTGCTGGCCGCACCCACATGACTTCAGCCATGAGGGTGCGGCCAGCAAGCCTCAAAAGTAACGGTCGTGCACCTGCCTCCGAATGAAACCTTCCGGGCGTTACCATGACAGCCTGCTCGATTCAGGCACTCCCGCGGCACCCGAAAAGCACCACTTACCGCTGCTTCCTCCCGGACCTGACGGGGTTCATGGGTTCTCGCTGCGCAGGACCCAAACGTCTTCACCGCTTACCACGGGCAGCCCCACAAGATCAACCCTCGGGCAGGAATTCGACCCCGCTATAGCGGATTGCGGGCTACAGGGCGCCGCTACCCCCCCGTCTAGCACGACCAAACTTCTCTTAGAAAGAGACGGACACCAAAACCCCGGCATCCTGTTTGCCCTGTCATTATAGCATACTTTGTCCGACCTGCATAATTGCCATTTTTCGCCCTATACAGCTAATGTGAAGGAAGCGGGGGCATTAGAGCGGGTAGCCATCTGTGGTAAATAATGCTGGTTGAACATGGGTTTGAACTCAACCAAAAGCGGCAAGGCGCTCCGAGACCTGGAACCCTTGCCGCCATGCGTTTCAGGTGGTGCGCCCAGAGGGAATCGAACCCCCAACCTACAGATCCGAAGTCTGTCGCTCTATCCAGTTGAGCTATGGGCGCCTGTATTCAGAAAGCCCAGCGCCGCAGTTTTCCCTTATTATTGACTTTTTCAACTGCACTCGATTCTTGTATTTCTTTACAGGCCTCAATGACCGAGCCGAGTTAGGTTGAATGATACGGAAATTATACTCTCTCTTGAAACCGAAGTCCAGGCGAATAACAGGAATGCTCCGGGCCGCATAAGCACCTCCACCGCGCCTACTGCGCCCACAAGTCACTAATCTCAGACCTTTAAAAGGTGGAGGCATGGTTGAGACAATACCTCTACCAGCTAAAATGGCTCTACCTAAAATTCATCGCTCCCTTCATTCAAGTGGAGATAGTGGAGGCATTTTAACTTTATTGTGTCACGTTTTAATCTGCACTGAAATAGACCACCGGCCTGCTTTCTCGCTTCCGACGGTTCTATTTTCTATCTTTAAAGGTCCTGAGATAGCGAAAGAGGAAAAAGCCGATAATCAAGGGTATCCAGAAGGTGAGGCTGCGAAAGGTGAGGGATGCCCAGAGGGCGGTTCTATAACGCACCTTTAAGGATCTGAAGACCAGGGGCATTATCCCTTCCACGAATCCGATCCCCTGCGGCGTGGGTGAGATGATAGTGAAAAGGATCGCCATGGAATACCCGGCAACCAGCACCGGAAAACTGATCGGGTTGCGGAAAGCCAGGAAGACGACGTAGAGGCTTAACATGCTCGTCAAGTGAGCGATGAAGGCTATCAGCAGGCTGAGCCCCAGAATCCATGGCTTCATGCCGATATCCCTTGCCGCAGACGCGAACTCTGCGATGTTCTTTACCGCCCAGTTGCCACCCAGGGGAGACTGGCGCTTTATGCGGGAGGAGAACCAGCCGACGACTTTCTGCACCGATAGGAGCAGCATCTCCAGAAGCCGCGGCTTCCGGCGTGCCAGCAGCAGCAGAAAAGCCAGGCAGACGGTGCTGAGCAGCAGGATAATCGCCGCCGCCACCTGCCATTGCTGCAGATGCTTGAGCAGGAAGAGATAGGCCAGGCCTGCGATCAGTATAATCGAGAAGGCGACGAAAACCACCAGGTTGACTAGCAGCATCCCCGCTGTAGCCCGGGCAGGTGAGCGGCCGCTCAGAGACGCGTCATCTGCAAAGAGGGCGATCCCCGCCATGCCGCCGAGAGGGGCGACCACATTTATAAAAAGTGAGGAGAGGATGATCGGAAGCAGTTCCCATACGTCTTTGTTGAGTTCGACAATCGCAAAGGTTGTCTGGTAGAGCAACGAGTAGAGCAAGTAGTAGGCCGCCTGCAGCAACGCGGCGAAAAGAATCAGTTGCCAGGACCCGCGCGCGATGCTCCGGGCCAGTCTTTCTATCTCCTGGATACGGCTCGCCACCAACCACGCAAAAGCTGCCAACAACAGCCACGGCAGCACGTGCCTTATGTTCAGGCTCCATTTCCGAGGTCCGATCATGACTCCTACCCTGTCAGGAGAAAATACCTGCCTGCCCTTTTCCTTTGATCAACTTGTATCGCCGCTATTCCAGTGATAAAAATGTCTCCACTGCTTCTACCGCCTCCACTTTTCACATCTTATCATTGTTTTCAGGGTAGAGACATGGTGGAGGCATTATCTCCCATACTAAATACCTCTCCCTAAAGACTGACCGCCTTGTCCTCATCCCATCCAGTATCACCTGGTATCCAATTTTTTCGCCATTTAAGACGTACAGCCTGAATACTTCGCAAGGGCTGACTAAAGTATGTGGTATTTATTTCTTGCTATTGTAATTTTTATATGTTATACTCGACAAGACATGTTAAAGAATCAGGAAAACTTAAAAGTTCTTGCGCCCTCCTATTTAGCAGTATGGACAAAGGCACTTGAAGGAATTCCGCTTTTGCATGAACTAGCATTGGAAGGAGGCGCAATCTTAATGGAAGGTAAAGTAAAGTGGTTCAACGCTGATAAGGGCTTTGGCTTCATCGAGAAGGAAGAGGGCGGTGACGTTTTCGTCCATTTCTCCGCTATTCAGGGTGAAGGCTACAAATCCCTTGATGAGAACGAAAAGGTCAGATTTGATGTCACTCAAGGCAATCGTGGACCTCAGGCGAGCAACGTCGAGCGCCTGTAAGGTTTAACCAGCAAAAGACTCTCTCCAAACTAAAATTGGAGGGAGTTTTTTTATTGAACATGACTGAAGTCGCGAGATTCCTGTGACTCCAGCCAATAGTTCCTGATTCATCGTCCCTTGCCTTCCGAAGAGAGGTCTTACCGGAACTCCACAGGCTATCCCCGCAGTTCCTGCGGTTCATTTGAAACTTTCAGGCTGCGAGAATCCGCAGTCCTTCATTCAAGATGTTTTTCGCGGCATTCCGGTCCCGGTTGTGGATCGCTTTACAGACCGGGCACTGCCAACTTCGTATGTCCAGGGTGATCATGGGTTTTACTGCTCCGCAGTGGCTGCATTTTTCAGGCTTCAAAAAGGCATGATCATGGAATATCGTAAAGGCCTGAAACCCATGTCCCCCCAATAAAATGGCGGAGAGAGAGGGATTCGAACCCTCGAGACGAGTTTTAGTCCCGCCTACTCGATTTCCAGTCGAGCGCCTTCGACCAACTCAGCCATCTCTCCGCTTCAATTGTTCGGTTGTATTATATCAGATTTTTCACTGTCGGCAAAGCATCCGTGTCAACACGAATTCCCCGTTAAATATCTGTCTTCCAGGAGAAGTATGCCGCCGCCCTGATCGCCTCCGTTCATTGCTTGGACCACATCATATATGCTTTGTTATATACTGTACTTGTTATATATCACATGTTAAGTAGTTTTAAAACTTTTCCCAAATAAAAAAACTAGCCTCATCGCTCGCTAAAAAATGAACACTCACCAGTGACCCATGATGCAGGCACGGAAAGGGCTGTGTCAGGGACAACCCGTATGAAAGACTTCACCGGACTGCGCCGCAAAGCTCTGGCTTGGCTATGGGGACATAAGGCGCGCAGGGCATGGCATCATGGTCTATCCCGGTGTGCCAGCCTTTAACTGCCCGATCAGTTCTTTCAGGATCTGCACCACGTCACCTACCAGGCCGAAGGTTGCCACCTTGAAGATCGGGGCAGCGGGGTTTTTATTGATGGCCACGATGATCTCCGAGCCCTGCATACCTGCCAGGTGCTGGACAGCGCCAGAGATGCCGCAGGCAATGTATAGCCTGGGAGCTACCGTCTTGCCGGTCTGCCCGATCTGGTGGGCATAGGAGATCCAGCCCTCGTCGACCACAGCCCGGGACGCTCCCACAGCGCCTCCCAGCAGGCCGGCCAGTTCCTTGACCAGGGCAAAGTTCCCGGCGCTGCCCAGGCCGCGGCCTCCGGCCACGATAATAGTGGCCTCTTCCAGGTTGACCGTCTCTGTTTCTTCGGCAGTAAATCCGGATACCTCAGTGCGGGCAGTCAGCAGATCGTCGCTAATGGTCAGCCTGACAACCTCGCCCCGGCGGTGGTCGTCACGCTGCAGCGGTTTGAATACTCCCGGTCTCACCGTGGCCATCTGGGGCCGGCGCCCGGGGGTAATAATTGTAGCCATGATATTGCCGCCAAAAGCGGGGCGGGTCTGCAGCAGGTCGCCGCTGTCCCGGTCTATGTTCAATCCAGTGCAGTCTGCCGTCAAACCGGTGCGCAGGCGGGCAGCCAGGCGCGGCGCCAGGGAGCGCCCGGCAGCGGTAGCCCCGAACAGCAGGATGGACGGCCGGTATCGGTTGACCGCTGCGGCTAAAACAGCCGCATACGGTTCATCCCGGAAAACGGCCAGGCCGGGGTGCCCAGCCAGGAAAACCTGGTCCGCTCCATATGCTATCAGCTCATCCGGCAGAGTGCCCAGACGATCTCCTGCCAGCACGGCGCAAAGCTTCTGGCCGGTCTGATCCGCCAGGCCACGCCCGGCTCCGAGCAACTCCAGCACCACCCGGACCGGCTTGTCATCCCTGATCTCGCCAAACACCCAGACATCCCGGTAAGCCTCTCTGTCTACAGCCGGCATGGCCCTGGCGGCAGGCTTTTCGATAGCTCCTGATGGGCAGGCCTCGGCGCAGGCCCCGCACAGGTTACAGGCATCGCCGAAGACAGGCAGGCCGTTATCCATAGTGACGGCATTATATGGACACGAAGAAACACATTCTTCGCATCCGGCACACTTATCCGGAAACAGCTTCATGCTGGGCATGGGCATCCTCCACTAGATGACATTGGCTGACCGCAGGGCGGCAATCAGGGAGTTGGCCTGTTCCTCCGGGCTTCCGGCAAAGAACTGCCCCTGCCGGTCGTATTCCGGCACAAAGATCCCGGCCACCCTGGTGGGCGAGCCAGCGATCCCGATGCGCTCCGGGTCGACACTCAGGTCAGCAGCCCCCCAGACGGTGATCGCCTGGGTTTTGGCCCTCAGGCTGGCCCGATATGACGGCAGGCGGGGTTCGTTGACCTCCCGCACCACGGTCAACAGGGCAGGCAGAGAAATGGAAGCCCGTTCGTAACCGCCTTCGACCAGGCGTGACACCGTAATGTTAGCGTTAGCCGGCTCTGCCGGGGACGCCTCGTCGATGCTGCGCACGTAAGTCAAATGGGGAATGTCGAGCCATTCGGCGATCTCCGGCCCCACCTGGGCGGTATCCCCGTCGATGGCCTGTTTGCCGCAGAAGATCAGATCGAAGGAGCCGATTTTTTTAATCCCGGCAGCCAGTGTATAGGAGGTGGCCAGGGTGTCGGCCCCGGCGAAAGCCCGGTCGCAGAGCAGCACGGCCTGATCTACGCCCAGCGACAGGGCCTCCCTGAGGGCTGCATCCACTTGGGGCGGACCCATGCTGATCACCGTCACCGTTCCGCCAAACCGCTCCCGCAGCAGCAGGCCCTCCTCGACGGCGTTCAGGTCGAAGGGATTGATGATGCTGGGCACGCCTTCTCTGATCAGGGTGTTGGTCTTTTGGTCGATCTTCACTTCCGCGGTGTCGGGCACCTGCTTGATGCAGGCGATGATGTTCAATTCACGCACCACCTAACGTGCTTGAATACTATGGCCTTGTCCGCCCCCCGTTACAGGTGATGACTACAACCGATGCGCCACCTGACGCCCTCTTCGAATGGGCGGTCAACGAGTTCTTAGCTTCAGTGGGGGCATTAGAGCGGGTAGTCATCTGGTAAATCGACCGCGCCCGCAAGCGGGCACCCGTATCTGTCGCCTTTACTTATTCCAGGAAAAACAGCGTTGCCTACCATTCGTCCTGCTGTTTGATCAACTCGGAGGCGATGACGTTGCGCTGGATCTGGTTGGTGCCCTCGTAGATCTGGGTGATCTTGGCGTCGCGCATCATCTTCTCCACCGGGTAGTCCTTCATGAAACCGGCGCCCCCCATGACCTGCACGGCATCGGTAGTCACCCTCATCGCCACGTCGGAGGCGAACACCTTGGCCATGGCCGAGGCCTTGCTGATTTCTTTAGCCCCGGAATCTATCGTCCGGGCCACGCTGTAGACCAGAGCCCGGGCGGCCTCGGTCTGGGTGGCCATGTCCGCCAGCATGTGCTGGATCGCCTGGAACTGGATGATCGGCTGCCCGAACTGCACGCGCCGCCTGGCAAACTTCAGGGCCTGGTCGAGGGCGCCCTGGGCGATGCCCACCGCCTGCGCCCCCACCCCGGGCCTGGACTGGTCCAGGGTTTTCAGGGCCAAGATCATGCCCATGCCCTCCCTGGCCAGCCGGTTTTCCTTGGGCACACGGCAGTTGTTGAAGAACAGTTCGGTGGTGGATGAGGCGCGGATGCCCATCTTGTTCTCCTTCTTGCCGAAGGAGAAACCGGGGGTGCCCTTCTCGACGATGAAGGCGCTGGCGCCACGGGCACCCTTGGCCTTGTTGGTCATGGCGATCACCGTATAGATGTCGGCCTCCCCGCCGTTGGTGATCCATTGCTTGGCGCCGTTCAGCACGTAACAGTCGCCGTCTTTGACGGCGGTGGTCTCCTGGGCGAAAGAATCGCTGCCGGCGTTGGCCTCGGTGAGGGCGAAGGCGCCCAGCTTCCGTCCGGCGGCCACCTCCGGGAGGTATTGACGCTTCTGCTCCTCGGAGCCGAACAACAAGATGGGGATGGCGCCGAGGCCGGTGGCCGCATAACAGATGGCCACCCCTGAATCGACCCGGCTGATCTCTTCGACCACCAGGCAGAATTCGAACATGCCCCCGCCCAGGCCGCCGTACTCCTCCGGGATGTAGACCCCGCAGAGATCGGTCTTGGCCAGCACCCCGAGCAGGTGGCGCGGGAATTCGCCCCTCTCGTCCAGGGCGGCAGCCACCGGGGCCACCCGCTCCCGGGCGAAGCGGCGGGCGATCTGCTGGATCAGTTCCTGCTCTGCAGTGAGAAAATAATTCATCCAGGTCCTCCTAGAAATGCCCGCTAATAAGCGGGCACTGACCTCTGATGCGGTATCCAGACTGACAAGCTATCTTAGCTTAGCATACAAGGGGAAAAACTGTCAATCAGGTTGCGGGCCGTGCAGTTCACCTCGTGGGATTGTGTCAGTGGGGACGGTTCTGGTTATCATAGTTATCTCTAAATTACGGCAAAGAGGACCGTCCCCAACGTCACAAGGAAAAAGGATTTGTCGGGGAAAAGATTGAAAGATCTTCAGGGTAAATGTCGGTGATATAACATAGGTGGAGGCGGGTTCCATGAAGAAGACATCGCTAACACTCTGGATGGTGGCACTGCTGGGCCTGGCGGTGGCGGGCTGCTCTTCGCCTGCCAAAACGACGAACGCCGGACCTGGTCAGAGCCAATCAACTGTGGCCACTCAGAACGTGACGAACACGCCGGAGCAGGAACAACCGCCGGTTACGGTGCAGGGACTGCCCGCCACCAAGCAAGCGCAGCAGCAGCCCGCACAGAGTCGGACTGCATCCCCGGGGCAGGGGCAGAGTTCATCACAGGAGCAGTCTGCGGCCACCCCGGCCCCGGCGACGGTCACCACCAAGCAGGTACAGCAGCATAGCGAAACAATCCAGGTTGACCTCAGCATCCCGGTGATTGACGGCCTCCAGGACAGCAAACTCCAGCAGCAGTTGAACAACCGGTTCGAGCAGGACGCATTGAACTTCGCGAACGATACCGCAACCCAGGCGGGCGAAGACGTCAAAGAGGCCGCCAAGTCCGGCTATCCCTTCCAGCAGTACAACGCCACCACCGCTTACAAAACAGCCTACAACCAGAACGGCCTGCTGAGCATCACCGTGGACTACTATCAGTTCACCGGCGGGGCGCAGGGCACTACGGATCGCATACCCTACAACTACGACCTGGCAACGGGGCAGGAACTGTCCCTGCAGGACATCTTCAAAGCAGGCGTGAACTACGAGGAGACAATCAACCGGGAGATCGCAGCCCAGATCAGGGCCAACCCTGAAGGGAGATACTTTACCCAGCCGGACATGGAGTTCAAGACCATCGACGACAACCAGCCCTTCTGCCTGACGGACGGTGGCCTGGTGGTCTACTTCGGGCAGGCCGAGATCGCTCCCTACTCCGCCGGCATCCCGGAGTTCAAGATCCCCTTCAGCCTGTTCAAGGACGGCGTCAGGCCGAGGTTCACCAGACAATAGGTGCAATTAACGGTGTTTTGACCGGGCACACTCAGCTTACAGCAGGAATTACCTCTTTTAAGCGACCACATTTTATAGAGCCTAGAAATGCCAATTAAGACGCAAAATCAACTGCAGGTAAAAGGGCCTCGCAGTTGAACCGCGAAGCCCCTTGATTTGCCCGATGGCTTAGCTCAACTAAGCTTCAGATGGGGTCTTTACCCCATCTGAAGCAAGTTTCGCATTATCTGGCGGAGAGAGAGGGATTCAAACCCCCGGAAGGCTCAACACCTTCACTCGATTTCGAGTCGAGCGCTGATAACAGGAGGCATCGAACCCGCACCATTACTCGCTTTTCCTTATTATTGACTTTTTCAACTGCACTCGATTCTTGTATTTCTTTACAGGCTTCAATGACCGAGTCGAGTTAGGTTGAATGATTTTGAGAAGTTCAAACAGGCGATGGGGTTCTAGGTCCGGTCTGAGGTACCGCCAACCGAAAGGGGCGAAAGCGGAGCGGCAGTCAGCCTAAGCCGGATGCTCCTAATACTGAGAGACCATCGCCTACTCGACCTAATTATTTAGGTTTGTTCGCTGGCATTATCGAAGCTATTGGAGCAGTAAGTTTCTTCTCAGCCTTCTTCTTCTTCTTTTTTGCCTTATTCTTAGGACTTTTATCTCCCATATTCAATACCCCCAATCGCACTTTAACACAATTATACTCTATTCCTGAAATCATCGCCATCAGCAGTAAAACTAAAATTGTGACACTCGTCATGCCTCTCTCTTGAAACCGAAATCCAGGCGATAACAGGAATGCTCCGAGTCGCATAAGCACCTCAACGTTAAAACCTTACCCTTTGCCAAAATCAAAACCCCCTCATCGTAATTTTTTTGGTCAACGAATAAGGGAGTCGAGTAATGTTGGAGCCAAATTTTCTACTGCACTCGATTCATGTTTTTTAAGCTACCGGAAGCATGAAAGTCGTGAGTAAAAAATCCTTGCGCCGCCTATATTTTTCTGGCGGAGAGAGAGGGATTCGAACCCCCGGAAGGCTCAACACCTTCACTCGATTTCGAGTCGAGCGCTTTCAACCAGACTCAGCCATCTCTCCGCGCATATTTTTTTGGATGAACATTGGATGAACTGATCAGCAGCAACGCCACTTTTGCATTATGATCCTAACAGCATATGGGCGCCAATGCAACCGGAAAAGAAAAAAACGGCTAGCTTTCCCGGCTGACCGTTATTAATAGTATCCGCCCGTCGTATTGACTAAAGGCTGAAAATTTAACCGCTGTGATCCTCCTGACAACCCTCGTTCTCGCCACTCCCGCGCAGCCGCCGGAAAAAGTGCTGTACGATGCCGGCGCAGGCCTCGGCGCAGACACCGCCAAGAACTGCCACCCGGTGATTGAAGCAGGTCAGGGAGAGCAGGTCGAGACAGCTCCCGGCCGCCCCCGCCTTGGGGTCCGGCGCCCCGTAGACCAACCGCTGCAGGCGGGCCAAAATGGCCGCTCCGGCGCACATGGGGCAGGGCTCCATGGTCACGTACAGGGTACACCCGTTAAGGCGCCAACCCCCCTGTACCAGGGCTGCCTCCCGGATAGCCAGCATCTCTGCATGGGCTGTCGGATCACCCAGCCTTTCTCTCAAATTGTGGCCGCGCCCAATGATCCGCCCGCCACAGACGATCACGGCGCCCACCGGCGCCTCGCCCTTTTCAGCCGCCCGGCGCGCCTCCTTGAGGGCCTCCCGCATGAACCTCTCATCATCGGCACCGTTAATCTCTTCCGGCGCCGTGCTCAACTCTCTCTGCTCGCTGCGTACAATCCCCTCTTTATCCAATCCGCCACTCCACGACCGTATTTCTTCGACAGCGCAGTTCGAAGCAACTCGCTTCGCTCGGGGATTCAGTGGGGGTCTGCACCCCCACTGAATTCGGAGACTAAAAGCTTTTGCCAAATTCATCTCCCGCTTATAGAAGCGGGAGACTCCTTTGGCGGTTTAAAGCTGCCTGAGGTCTGTCACTTCCACCAACTTGCTGGCATTATACTTCAGTGTCCGTGTTCCCTTCTTATATAACAGGATCGGGTTGCCTTTAAACAAAATGCCGTTGACAATGGCCTGCGCTTCCGTAACCCTCCCCGGAACCCCGTCCCTGGGGTGCAAAACAAGGCTATAGTTGTTCAACCACTCGACTATCTTATCCAAAGTGAAGGCCTTTTTGGGAAATTGAATCGATACCAGGACGAACTGGCCTTTTTTCTCCACGACGTAGGCCAGGACGTTGCCGATCTCGATCACGTGCCACAGGTAGCCATGAAAATAGTGTTCATACCCCTTGACGAGACAGTATTCGTAGAGTTCATTGAATTCCCTGATCGCGCTCCTTTTCTTCCTTAGATAAACCTTCTTCCGATATTCATCCAACTCCACGAGGCCCATTTTAATCATCCCCTATTTTTAGATGTAAACATCTGAATGCATGGTATAATATACCTGTGAAACATCCGGCTCCGGATGATGTTCACCACAGATGACTACCCGCTCTAATGCCCCCGCTTCTCCGAAGCGGTGGGATAAGAGCGGCTACATCACTGTATTAACTGGCTCTAAGCTTCAGTGGGGGACAGCAACCCCCCACTGAAGCCAAGACCCAGTTGAATGATCAACTCTCCCGTTAAGATATAATATTTTGGCTGAATTACGTGTCGAACTCACTGTAACCCAAGAACAGTTTTCCCTTTTAATTCGTCAGTACTATACAAAAAAATAAGCCTCCGGAAGATCCGGAAGCCTTGCTGGAAAGGGATGGCACATGATCAGGATCAGAAAAGTGAAGATACCCTACTTCATCACGCTTGACGTCTTTGATGAAAAAACCACCAGGGGCCCCCTGTCGCCTGATGCCAAACTCGTATTAGTCTACATGTACCGCTGCGAAGACCTCGAGGCCCTGGAGCTGGATACGCATGTCCTGGCTAATGAGACCCTGCTCGATCACGAGCGCGTTCTGGCGGCGGTTGAAGAACTACAACACCGTGGTTTGCTTTAAAAATGCCCGAAATCATCGTCGTCCAGGGCAATGACATCGGACGGCCTGATCCCTGCCCCCTTCTTCTTCGGAGACCTGCCGCCGGAGAACCCTGTCTGCATGCCGGACTCCGTTGCCAGTTGCTGGGACTGCAGCATTCTCTTGAGCATCTGCAGCATCTCCGGGGTGATGCCCTCCGGCAGGCCGGAGGCCAGGTTGAAGCCCTGCTTCCTCAGTCTGAACTTGTCCAGCATCTGCTTGAGTTGCATGGACTGGCTGGACAGCTCCTCGCTGGCGGAGGCCGATTCCTCGGCGCTGGCGGTCACCTGCTGG
>JBEKFU010000031.1:0-31494 GCA_050013155.1 Thermacetogeniaceae bacterium
ATCCCAATCGACTGCGTGTTTCTTTATGGCTCCTATGCAAAGGGTTGCCCTAAAGAATACAGCGACATCGATCTTGTAGTGGTATCCCCGGCATTTGGAAAGGATATTATCGAAGAGGGCGTTATGCTGATGAATGCCTTTGGAGATGTCAGTATAATGGTCGAACCTAGAGCCTATTCCCGCGAGAAATATGAAGCGGCAGAACCAGGAACTTTCTTGCATGACGAAGTAATCAAGAAAGGTATCCGGATCTGCTGATAGCGAGCTGTTGAAATAATTGAAGAAGAAGGCGGCCAGGGTATTTTGAATCCGGTTGATTTCTAAAGCCGTTGGGGACCCCAACGGCTTTTTTCTGGAGGTGATTGCAAGTGCTCTACAGTGTAATTTTTAAGAGCTTAACGGGCGATGATCTACAAACCATCGGCAAGAGAATTAACCCACCTGTTTTGGCGAAAATAGGGGCCAGGTTGGACGCCCAGGAAACACGAGAAGCGATTAACAGCCTGACAGCGATCAACAACGAGGCGCTGGTCATCGACCTCGATGCAGTCACTTCATGAAAGAGCGCGCCTTCGGGGTGAAGTACCTCCCGGCAGGTAATAAATTGGGCAAGATCGGCGCTCCGGAGATCAAAGACGAAGACTTGGAGCAGATACTGAGACACGTCTGCCGCAGAAGCTCCGGGCGGCGACCGGCGATAACCATTGAGCACTATCTAGAAAAGTACAACATTAATAGACGGCGTAGGAGGTCCCACTAAACAAAAGATTATAGTCGCTCTGGGTAAAACCGGCCGCCGTGAGGGCAGCTTTACTATAGATCGTGATGGACTGCGATGCGGGAAACCAGAGTACCAGGCACCCTAGTCCATCGGCTACGTAATGGGCCGGCAGATAAGCGCGCCCGTTGACAATCATCGGCGCAACATCCATTTCGCTGGGCACGCCCCCGGTCATAAGGGTGGTGCTGCCAATAACCAGCACTTCGGTCACAGCAAGAGGGTAAGAGATGGTTATCTTCTGTGACGATGCATCCCAGGATACATTAGCGCCTAGGGCTTCGGCCAGATACTTTACTGGGACGAAAGTACGACCCCCAAAGATAAATGGTACCGCATCCATGGTAGCGCTGCCATTACTGCCATCATATTGTCTGGCAAGGTAACTAGTATAGTAAGTGTTAATGCCCACAGTAAATGTTACAAGTGGGGTTTCAGCCGCATCCATGGCATTTAACGAGCTGAAACCATCGGTAGACATGGGAGTGGGCGGAACAGGATGATCCTGCTCAGCACTAACGGGTAATACTAACACAAACAAAAGCAGCACTAACAAAAGCGGGGGAATAATCACTTTTCTCATTTAAATTCGCTCCCTTCTAGAGTTTCTTTTTAAGGAAAGGCTAATTCTTAAGGAAAGTCCAATTCTTTTTCTATCAAGATCCATTGCGGGCACGGTTGCTAGCATCACCTCATTTTGGTACTTAAAGATATTTACAGACCGGCTATTGGATCGTGATCGTCCTAGTTGGGCCATCCCAGGAGTAGCCCTGCTGAGCCATCTGGCTTAGCTGCTCTAGTAGATCATCCACCTTGGGGTAGCTAGGCTCCCGAGCGCCATCCGGCCAAATAATTACAATCCCGTAATCGGTGTTCCAGTCCACCTTGCCATTGGCAGTTGTAAAATCACCCATAATGGCAGATGAAAATTCACCCACCCACCAAATAAAAGGCGGTGCGAAAACATGCATCCCCATGACATCAATGGGGGTGGAGAGCAGGTTCTCATTCGGGATCAATGGGGCACACGTCAAAATGCTAACAAGCAAGAACATTAACTCAGGATGATCGCCAAAGTGATGGACATCGACGTCCTGCCGCTAAACTTCGTCATGAGCTGGGTAATGTACAACTATCAGAAACAAGTTTTTGAAAAGCTAGGATTAGGTGTGCGCAAAAATAGAGCGGGATTTTTCGCCTATGTCTTTCTATATCGGCAGTGTATTGCTGCCGATTTTTTTATTGCTGCCCACCGGCGACCGAAACAGAAAAGCAACGCCCCGGTACTGCGAGCAGTTGGCCTGGAGCCGGGAGACGCATATTCTGAACAAGGCGTTGATGGAGGCCTGTAACTTGGTCTGGAACCGGGCGGCCAGTGATTGCGCATGGCCGGTTGGCAGGTTGAAGCCGGGCAAGCTACTGTGGCGTCTGGCGGGCGCCACGCCCGCAGACGAAGAAAGGCGCTGCCTGCAGGAGCTAACCCGGTTGGTCGAAGGCGTCAGGGTTAACATGCAGAACGCCTATTTAGAGCATTCTCATTGCAGGTTGCCGCACAGGTCTGGTTGCTCTACGACAGCGTGTCCCGAGAAAGAACAAACGGGAATTTCATGGACCCGGAAACTTACTCGGCCTGAGCAGTTCCTTCCGTACCCACGGTTCTCGCCTCTTCGACCAATTTATCCAGTTCGCCCTTAGCCTCACCGGCGACTTTCTTAATATCTTCCGTGAGCTTCTTGGCTTCATCTGCAATACTGAGGACACCACGTGTGGCCAGGACTGCGAGGCGGCGTGCGCCCTTGCGGAGCGGCGGAGATGCCGCGACGCCGACTACGACGCCTACCGCAAGCAAACCCCAGGGCCCGAGAGCTTGCCCCAATCTTCCGAACATTTTGCGTCATCATCCTTTCCTGGTATAACTTTACAAAGTGGGATAGCAAAAAATATAATGCTAGTATAATTCAGGCGCGTTGGGAAATCAATATTCCTAGTTCACATTCCTAGTCTGCCTTGAACTCGAATTTTTAACACTAACCGGCCGGAAGTCCCCGCTTCTAGTGAAGCGTGGGCATGAGCATCTCATTTTAAACAACACGGTGATTATTTTGGCAAAAGAAGGAGAATTACTGTCGGTACGCCACCGCCTGCCGGGCCGACTACGTTTGCAGTTGGCGGGACTGAAATCGGGGCGTCTGTCCGGGGCGTCCCTCTGTGAGTTGCTGCAGCAACTTCCTGCAATCACCTCGATCCAGGCGAACCCTCTCACCGGCAGCCTGTTGATCCTGTACCGTCCAGAGGAACTCGGCGAGGCAGAGCTGATCGGGCAGGTCGACAAGGCTGCAGCCTCCTGCATGGCGCCGCCGCGCCGGGTGCCGCGCCGGGCGGATACATCTTTTGTGTACCAGGGGTTGAGGCCTGATGGTGCGTTAAGCGTGCCATCATCTCGTGTGCTTTTGAGTGATGAGCGCGGCACCCGGCGCGGTGTAAGTCCTGACAGGCGGGTACCTGCCACGACCGGGCAGGCTGTGGCAGGGCAGGCCGATCATACCAGGGATGTGCTGCGCCTGGCGGCTGCCGGCCTGCTGCTGGGAGCCCTGTCCTTGAGAAGAATCGTCCGGGGTGTTTCCCCGTTGTCAAAGTCGCCCCAACTCATCAACGCAGCGGCTCTGGTCAGCGTTCTGGCCGGCTACCCGGTGTTGAAACGCGGCCTGAGAGGGGCCGGTCGCGGCCAGGTGTTGAATACCGACCTGCTGCTGGCCGCCGCCTCCCTTGCCCTGATGCTGGCGCGTGAAAGCATGCCCGGGGTGATCATCCTGTTCCTTACCGAGACGCTGAATGTTGCGGAAAAAGTGGCCTTGGCGAGGGCCAAAGCCAACTACCTGGGCCTGGCCGAGGAGCAGTCAATCGAACTGAGGCAGGCATCACTGCCGCCTGCCGATGCCGAACGCCTGGCCGATCAGATCGAGAACACCACCAAGCTGACCCTGGCGTTGGCTGGCGGTGTTTATTTGTTGCGGCGTGATTTCCATCAGGCCCTGTCCATGCTGGTGGCAGGTGTGCCGGCTGCGGTCAGGCTGGCCGAGTCCACCGTATCGTTGACCGGCCAGCGCCATGTCAACGAGAACGGCTACCTGCTCGGCGACGGACGGCACCTGCTGGCTCTGCCGTCCCTGGATACGGTTGTCTGGTGCGAAGCCCGGATCTTCTCAGCGGGGCCCGTGGTCAAGGACTTCCATTCGATTGACCAGGCCTACCCGGCCGCGCGTTTGCTCGGTTTGGCGGCAGCCGCCTACCGGGAGGTGACGCATCCGATGGGTCCGGCCCTGTGGCGCCAGGTCCAGGAGCAGGGGATCCAGCCGCCCCGGGCGCAGCATGCCGAATTACTGGCCGGTGGGGCGGTGAGGGCGACAGTGGATCAACAAAGGTTGCTGATCGGTACCCGCTCCACGCTGCGGCGGAGACGGATTGCCTGCGATCATTACAAGGCAAACGCCCTCCGCTACGAGCAGATCGGCCTGCTGTCCTATTATATCGTGGTGGACGGACGCCCGGTCGGCCTGATGGCGGTCGAGGAACAGGCGAAGGAGAACATAGCGGAGACCATCGAGGTATTGCGGATACTGGGGATCAACAGGCAGGTCCTGTTGAGCTGCTCCGGCGAGGAATACACGGAACTCCTGGCCGGACAGTTGGGACTGGAGCATTGGCACGCCAGGATGACTTCCGGGGGAAAAGCGGCGATCGTCAAGGAGTTGAAGGACAGCGGCCGGCTGGTGATGACCATCGGCTCCAGCCAGGTTGACGTGGAGGCCATGGCGCAATCGGATTTCAGCCTGGCCCTGGGCATCCCCCTGGCCTCGGCGGATATGTATTCGCTGCAGGCCGATCCGGGGCGTATCGCCGACATCTTCCGGTTGGCCAGACAGGCCCGGGAGATCTACCTCCAGAATCTGCTGTTGGCCCGGGCCGGCAACGTGATCGGCATCGGGCTGGCTTTCCTGAAAGTATTCAATGCCACGGCAGCAATGTTCGGGCAGAAGATCCTGAGCCTCATCCTGTTGATCAACGCCGGACGTCTGCGCTGGGTGGAGGAGCAGGCGGAAGAAGAGATGCGGCCCGATCGCGAGCAGGCCGCTACTGCCCTGGAAAAAGTGGTCCCGCTGTCCGCGCCCAAAGGCGGCGCCGGGTCCGCGCCCACAAGCGGGCACCCGCCGGGCGCGGGTGTCCAAGCCGTCCAGGCGCCGGGCGTGCCCGCCCTGGACCTGCCCGCCCTGGATCTGCCCGCCCTGGACCTGCCGGTATTGCTGGAAACCCTGCAGGCAAACCCGGCCGAGGGTCTGTCATCCGGCGAGGCGGAGCGGCGGTTGCAGTTATACCGGCAGAACGTACTGGTGGAGCCGGAGGCCTTGAGCCCTTGGTCCCGGATCCGGGAGCAGTTGGATAACCAGCTGGTGCAATTGCTCACCGGGGCCTCAGTGGTCAACGCCTTTTTAGGCCACCTGGGAGATGCCGTCAGCATCCTGGCCATCGTCGCCATGAACGCCCTGTTGGGCGCCTTCCAGGAGAGCAAGGCGGAGCAATCGATCAGGGCGCTGCGCAATATGCAGATACCGGTAGCCAGCGTGATCAGGGACGGGGCGGAGCAGGAGGTCCCCGCCGTTGTGCTGGTTCCCGGGGATGTGGTGCTGCTGCGGAGCGGGGACAAGGTCCCGGCTGACCTGCGTCTGCTCTCCGAATGGGACCTGGACGTGGACGAGGCCTCCCTGACCGGCGAGTCCTACCCGGTCCCCAAGAGCCACCAGGCAGGTAGCAGCAGCGCCTGCCTGTTCATGGGCACCAGCATCACCCGCGGCCGCGCCCGGGCCGTGGTCTTTGCCACCGGCATGGACACCCAGATGGGGCTGATTGCGGCCATGCTCAAGGAGAGCCACCCCCAGCAGACACCTCTCCAACAGAACCTGGGCGAGGTGGGGTCGCGCATCATGCAGTATTCCCTGGTGGCCTGCGCCGCCCTGGTGGTCAGCGGCCTGCTGCGGGGCCGCAGCCTGATGGAGATGCTGCTGAGCGGCGCCAGCCTGGCGGTGGCCGCCATCCCCGAGGGGCTGCCGGCCATTGCTACGGTATCCCTGGCGGTAGGGGTGCAGCGGATGGCCCGGCGCCGGGCGATCGTCCGCCGGTTGGCGGCGGTGGAGACCTTGGGCGGCGCCACCGTGATCTGCTGCGACAAGACCGGAACCATGACCCAGAACCAGATGACGGTGCGGGTCATCTATACTGACCGCTGGTGGTCAGTGACCGGCGACGGCTACAACCCGCAAGGCGAGTTCATATCCGACGAGCGCCGGGATGTTGACGAGGGTCTGCGGCTGGCTTTGCTGGCGGCGTCCCTGTGCAACGATGCCCGGCTGGCGCCGCCGCAGTCAAACGGCGGTGTTTGGCAGATCACCGGCGATCCGACTGAAGGGGCGCTGCTGGTGGCGGCGGCCAAGGCAGGCTTCTGGCAGGACGAGTTGAAACAGCAGTATCGGATAGAACGGATGACACCCTTTGACAGCAACCGCCGGTGCATGCTGGTCGCCTGCACCGGCCCGGATGGACAGGCCTGGGTCTTCGCCAAGGGAGCGCCGGAGGCGATCCTGAAAAGGTGCAAGCTCTTCCGGGAAGGGGGTGAGGAGAGGGCACTCTTCCCCACCATGCGTCTCTTCTACCAGCAGCAGACCCAGGGGCTGTCGGAGCAGGCGCTGCGGGTGCTGGCGGTATCCTACAAGCGGATCACTGCAACAGAACTGGAGCAGGCGGGCGACGGCGACCTGGAAAGGAACATGGTCTTCGCCGGCCTGATCGCCATGCACGACCCGCCGCGCCCGGATGTCTGCCAGGCCCTGGCCACCTGCCGCCAGGCGGGTATCGAAGTGAAGATGGTGACCGGCGACCATCCGGCCACGGCCCGGGCGATCGCCTTGGAGTTGGGCCTCATGGCCCCCGGGGATCCGGTGCTCACCGGAGCGGAGCTGGAGGGCATGGATGCCGCCCAACTGGCCGAGCTGGTACCCAGGACCAAGGTGTTTGCCCAGGTGCTGCCACGCCACAAGTTCGAGATTGTCAAGAGCTTGAAGGGGCGAGGCGAGGTGGTGGTCATGACCGGCGACGGCGCCAACGACGCCCCGGCGGTCAAGGAGGCGGACATCGGGATTGCCATGGGCAAGATCGGCACCGACGTCACTCGGGATGCGGCCAGCCTGGTACTCAGCGATGACAACTTCTCCACCATTGTGGCGGCAGTGGAGGAGGGGCGCGGGACCTACCGGAGCATCCGGCGCAGCCTGCAGTACTTGCTGGGCACCAACGCCGGCGAGGTGATCCTGATGCTGGGAGCGGTCTTCCTGGGGCTGCCGCTGCCTCTGCTGCCCTTGCAACTGCTCTGGATCAACCTGATCGGCGACGGCCTGCCGGCCATTGCTCTGAGCGTTTCTCCACCGGATCCGGATGTGATGCGGCAGCCACCCCTGCGTTACCGTCCGCTCTTGAGTCCTGATTTCAACCGCAGGTTGGCGATAACCGGCCTGAGCAGCGGCCTGACGGTGCTGCTGGCTTACCGGCATATGTTGAAGACCACGGATCTGACCACTGCCCGGACGCTGGCCTTCGGTGGTCTGACCGCCCAGCAGATCTTCTATGCCCTGGCCTGTCGCCCGCAGGGCGTTCCGTCAACGATGCTTGCCGGAGCATCGGCGGTTTCGGTGGGGCTGCTGGCCCTGTCCATCTACCTGCCGTTCGGCCAGCGCCTGTTCGGCGCCAGGGCGCTGTCCGCGGGCGATTGGGCCGGGTCGGCGCCCCTGATCCTGTTCCCGGCTGTGCTGGATTTTCTGCTGGAAAGGACGACATCCTTAAGTAAATTGGTCTCTTGAAAAGGAGGAGTATGACTAGATGGCTGATAACCTGGAAACGGAACTGGCCCGGATCATCCGGGAGGAGGTGCGGCGCCAACTGGCTGACAGTGGTGTGGCAGTGAGGGATGCCGCGCCCAGAACAAGCCCCGGCAAACTGCTGGGTGCCCCGGAAACCAAGGCTTTCCTGCTGGGAGCGACTGTGGCCCTGGCGGCTGCCGCCCTGTGGCCGTCGGTGAAGCCGGCCCTGAAGCCGGCCCTGGCCACGGCGATGCAGAGCCTGGCTGACCTTACAGATAAGATCAAGTCCGGCTTTGCCGAGGCCCAGGAGTCCCTGTCGGACCTGGTGGCCGAGGCCCGCTTTGAAAAAGAACAGGCTGTCGCTGTCCCAGGTCCGGACGCCGGTCAGAAATCTGAGACATGAAGAGGCAATTTGCCTGTGTGTAGACGTGCGCGCCCGAGGGGCGGGCACCTGCAGCAGCAACTAAGGCTTCCGCCTGCGCTTACAGTGGACCACGACCGCGCCCAGAGGGCACCCGGCGGTGGGTACCCCGCGGCGGGCGCCCCCTCGCAAGCCAAGTCTTCTTTACACGTTAAGGGCAACCACCGCGGCCAGGATCAGGCTGCACCCGGCCAACTGCATGCCACTGAGTGTCTCTCCCAGCAGCAGGTAGGCAAATACACTGGCCATCACCGCCTCCAGCATCATGGTGATGCTGGCGTGGGCCGGCTTGAGGTAGCGCAGCCCCATCAGCGCCAGGCCGTAAGGGATCAGGGTGGAGAAGAGAATGGTATAGCCGAAGAAGAGCCAGATCTGCCATCCGTAGTGTTGGCGCATAACCAACCAGGGCGGCGCCAGGAACCAGAAGGGGACCGCTCCGAACAACTGGCCATAGGCCAGCACTACCCAGGGGTTGTAGCGCTCCAGCAGAGCCTTGCCGTACAGGATATAGAAGGCAAAGGTTATGGCCGAGGCAAAGCCGGACAGCAGCCCGGCCAGATGCAGGCTCAGACCCATGAGCGCCTGGTCGGCGACGATCAGGGCGCTGCCAGCCATGGCCAGCAACAGGGCCATGAAGCCTTGCCGTCCCAGGCTCTCCTTTTTCCAGCACACTGCGTAGATGGCGATGAAAGCCGGGGCCAGGTACTGCAGGAAGACAGCGGTGGCTACATTCAACTTGCTGATGGTATAGAGGTAGAAGAACTGGATGCAGGCCATTCCAGCCAAGCCGAAAAAGATCAGTCGTTTGATATCGCCTTTGTCCAGGCGCAGCAGGGAAGGGTTATAGAGGCTTAGGAACAGCATCAGGAGCAGGGACGAGCCGCTCAGGCGGATCATTACCATGATTGACGGAGTCAGGGCCTGGTTGAAGAAGTACTTGTACAAAGCTCCGGCCAGCCCCCATAAAACAGTGGCGGTGACCAGCATCAGGTATCCTTTGGTCTCTTTGGGCATGAGGCGGGCCTGCTTCCTGTAGGGTACGAATCCGGTACAACAATCATTAATTCCCCACCAAACCCCTGAATTCCTGTGGGTATGAAAAACCTGCTACAGATGATGTGACCTTCAGCAGCGAGCGTGGCAAAAAAAAGTACCAGTTGGTACTTTTTGTGAGCATTAGGAGCCATTTTGGCATTTGTTGCGTCGAGCGAATCTGCCAGGTGACCATCCACCACCCCGGATGAGGAAGGCTATAGGGGGAATGAAGGAAATCGGCGTTCGATCTCGAAATATACGGATATTGCCTTTTTGAACCGAACCATTTGAACCGATTGGAGAGTGTTGCAGTTGCCACATAAGCCTGTCAGAAAGGCGATCATCCCGGCGGCGGGGTGGGGCACCCGTTTCCTCCCGGCAACCAAGGCCCAGCCCAAGGAGATGCTGCCGATTGTAGACAAACCCTCGATCCAGTACATTGTCGAAGAGGCCGTGGCGTCTGGCATCGAGGATATCATCATCGTTACCGGAAAGAACAAGCGGGCGATCGAGGACCACTTCGACCGGGCTGTGGAACTGGAGGCGGTACTCCGGGAGAAGGGCGATCAGGAACTGATCCAACTGGTTGAAGATCTCTCCAACATGGTGGACATCCACTACGTGCGCCAGAAGGAGGCCCGTGGGCTGGGACATGCGGTCTACTGCGCCCGCAAGTTTGTTGGCGATGAGCCCTTTGCGGTGCTGCTGGGGGACGACCTGATCGAGTCCCGGGTGCCCTGTTTGCGGCAGTTGCTCGACGTTTACGAGGAGTGCGGAAGCACTGTTTTGGCTGTGCAGCAGGTGCCGCTTCCGGATGTCAAAAAGTATGGCATTATCGATCCGGCGGATCGAAATGATGGCAGTGCAGCGAAAACTGTCAACGGACGCCTGATCAGAGTCCGGGACCTGGTGGAAAAGCCGGCGGTAGAGGATGCTCCATCCCGCTATGCGGTGATCGGCCGCTATATTATCACTCCGGAGGTCTTTGACATCCTCGGCGCCACTCCGCCGGGGGCCAGCGGCGAGGTCCAGTTGACCGACGCCCTGCGGTCACTGGCGAGGATACAGCCGATCCACGCTTACCTGTTTGAGGGGGTCAGGTACGACGTTGGCGACAAGCTGGGCTTTCTGGAGGCCACCGTGCATTTTGCCATGGAGCGGCCGGAGTTGGCCGCCAGCTTCGGCAGCTTTCTGACGGAGGTAGTCCAGGAGTTCGAACAGAAAAAAATATCTGTGGAAGCAGTCAATCAGGTTGCTGTTTCTAAATACAACACGAGAGGGGTGCGGTAGGAATGCGTGAACAGGTTGAAGCAGCGCTGAACAAGGTTCGCCCGATGTTGCAGCACGATGGGGGAGACGTGGAGTTTGTCGATGTGACCGACGACGGCGTGGTTCAGGTGCGTCTCAAGGGGGCCTGCGGTGGTTGCCCCATGTCTACGCTCACTTTGAAGGACGGGATTGAACGGATCCTCAAAGAGCAGGTCCCGGGCGTGACGCAAGTAATTGCGATCAGGTAGCTTTATACAGGTCTTGCTTGATTTAGGTCAGCTGTGTTGGATAGAAAAAACGGATGGCGCCCGGCCGGGCGCCATCTTGCATCTTTGGGCGCCGGTTCAAGAGAACAGTTCAGTGCGGTAGCCGGATATGTAGTGTTCCACCATGTAGTTGAGCGGCTTGCGCGCCAGGGTGAACTTATCAGCCAGCAGGATCAGCACGTCCCGGAGCCCCTGGTCGTTGGCCTCATCGAAGGATGCAGCCAGGTCGTAATAGCGCCGGCCCTCCTCCTCGTAGTTTTGCAGCGTGCGCAGTTTTTTGCCTGACAGGCGGGCCGGGATCTCGTGGACGCTGGTCTCCTGGCCGCGGCAGTATTCTGAAAAGATGCCCGACACGAACAGGGTGATGTCGGCCAGCCTCTTGTAGAAAGGGAAGCGATAGGGCGGTTCGACCATGCTTGCCAGTTCCAGCACGTCGTCGAAGTCCAGTTCGTTGAAATGCCGCTGGTAGGTCATCCCCCGGGCACGGTACACTACCGTGGTGCTCTCCACCCGGGTGAAGGAGGCCAGCATCCGGGCGAGGTATTCGCGCACATCCTTGTTCAACAGCAGCCTGGCGGTGTGCCCGGCGTCAAAAACCGGAATACGCATTCTGCGGTCGACGATCTCCATGGTGTAGGGCTGTCGGTCAAGATCCCTTTTGGCCTTGCGCAGAAAGATGCTGAACAGCAAGAAGGGGGATACTTTGATCAGGATATCTTTTTCTTCCTCGATACGGCTGAAGAGCTTTTCATCTTCCAGCATGATATCTATGAAGTCCGGTTTGTCTTTTAAAAAGCTGCGCAGGTAGTCATGGTCCTGTCTTTTAGTCACCACGGTCTTGACGATGAAGTCGAGGTCGGAATCTGATAGGTCCTGCAGGTAACTCATCGCCACGCTCATCTGTTCCACCCCCCAATGAATACGGATCGGAAACATCCACTCATCATTAAAACTTGGCTTGCGCCGAGCCGACCGGGGCACCCTCTGGGTCGGGTACCCCGCGCAGGCGGAAGCCTTAGTTGCACTTATACTTGCTTCCTTGTCGGGTGGCAGCCTCTGAGGCTTCGCCTCAGGCTCCGCCGCATCCGGGCTACGCCCGGCCTGAAGGAATGCGGCGCACAGGAAAGCACGGCTGCACGTCGAGCGAAGCGAACATATGTGGTGCCGCGCCCGGTCCACTGGACCCGGCACCGCCTCTGGGCGCGGCGTTCCTTTAATTTTATTCCAGACAAGTATAGTTTATCATGCCGCCGGACATTCCAACAATGGTAATTAATTGGTTATACGCTTGACAAATTGAGGCAGAAGCCTTATAACATCTCCTGGAGTAAAAAACACCATGGAGGGGTGAACGAGCATGCCGACATATGAATACCAGTGTGGTCATTGCGGTCGCTTTCAAACTGCGCAGCCCATTACCGAGCCCGCCCTGACGGTATGCCCGACCTGCGGACAGCCTGTGCAAAGGCTTATCTCCCACAATGTAGGGATCATCTTCAAGGGTTCGGGCTTCTACTGTACAGATCACCGCAGCAATACCTGCCCGGGTGGGTCTGAAGAGAAGGGCGTCAAGCCGGCGGCTGCCGGCGGTAAAACGGAGGCAAAGATACCGGAGGCAAAGATACCGGAGGCCAAGACACCGGAGGCCAAGACACCGGAGGCCAAGACAGGTCAGGGTTCGTGCAGCACCTGCCGTGCCGGGAAGACGCCGGAACCAGTGACGTAGTCGCTCTTATCCCACCGCTTCAGAAGCGGTGGCATTAGAGCGAGTAGTCATCTGGTAAACAATAGAATATTTGATTGGGTTAAAACAGTTGGAAGAGCCACGCACGACAAGCGTGGCTCTTTCGCGTCCGGGGCACCCGCCCGCGAGAATAAAATGGGGTAAGAACGGCCATAATTTGGATAAGGCATTCAAAACAGGCCTGATCTTAAGGTTTGGGGACACACCTCTTCAATGTCTCCTATGATGGGGATACACCGTTTAAGGAATGGGGACACGCTTCTTCGAGGAATGTCCCCTATGGAGGGAAAAGTCATGAGCAGGTTACGAGAGGCGATCAGATTGCAGCGCCTCCCAGGCCGGGAGGAGCTTTTCGATCTCTTCCGGCAGGTGAGAGGGAAGATCAGACGCGACAAGGAGGCTGCCTTATTCAGAACACGCTGAATAGTTGATAGCGTCACAGCGAAGCCACCAAATTACTTAGTGCCGGGGGAGTGTTGATCTTGCCGGATGCAATCTACTTCAACGTTGCGCTGCGCACGGTGCTTGCATTCTTTGCCATTCTGCTCGTGACCAGGATTCTGGACAAGGAACAGATGGGCGAGTTGACCTTCTACGAGTATGTGACCGGCATCACCATCGGGTCGCTGGCAGCGGACATGGCCACCATCACTATTATCAGCCCTTGGGTGATCCTCACGGCCCTGGTGATGTTTGCCGCCCTGACCTATCTGATGGGTTACGTTTCCTTGAAGAGCCGGGCGGCCCGCAAGCTGCTGGAGGGAGAGCCCGCATTAGTGATCCAGAACGGCAAGATCCTGGCTAAAAATATGGCCCGCTGCCGTTACAATATCGACGACCTGCTTCTGCAACTGCGCACCCAGGGGGTGTTTAACGTCGCCGACGTGGAGTTTGCAGTGCTGGAGTCCAACGGCCAGTTGAGCGTGCTGCCGAAATCCCATAAGAAACCGGTGACCAGGGAAGACCTCAATGTCCCCACCGGCTACGAAGGCTTGTGCAGCGAGCTGATTGTCGACGGCGAGGTAATCTATCAGAACCTGCAGCAGAACAACCTGGACGAGGCCTGGTTGATCCACGAACTGGAGCGGCAGGGGGTCCACTCGCCCAAGGAGATCATGCTGGCCAGCCTGGACACCCTGGGCAACCTGTACGTTGACAAGAAAGTGGACGGCCTGCAGGCAACTCAGATATCGGACCGTTAATCTTTTTCCAAGCGCTGCCGATTTAATATAGAGGCGCTTTTTTATTTTTGGAACAAAGCCCCGATTGTAGTAAAATATAGTAGCATGGCCGTCATCCATGCCCTGTGAACTATGACTGGCTGACAACACGAAAGGAGCAAACATCATTCATGAGTTCGATCCGCTTTGGGACTGATGGCTGGCGCGCACGTATAGCCGATGAGTTTACTTTTGCCAACGTCCGCCTGGTGGCCCAGGCGATTGCCCGGTACGTGGCCGGAACCGGGCGCGGCCTGGTGATTGGCTACGATAACCGGTTCCAGTCAGAACGATTTGCGGCAGCAGTGGCCGAGGTATTGGCCGGCAACGGGATTCCCGCCTGGCTGACCGGAGTGGCCACACCGACGCCGGTGACTGCTTATGCCGTCAGAGACCTGGGAACCGCAGGGGCGGTGATGATCACCGCCAGCCACAATTCTCCGGAGTACAACGGGATCAAGTTCATTCCGGAGTATGCTGGGCCTGCGGTCCTAGAGATTACCAGTGCTATTGAGGCACACCTCGACCGGTTGGCGGACGCTGATGTGAAACTGCTGCCTCTCAAGGTGGCCCAGGAGCGCGGCCTGGTCCGCCAGTTTGACCCGAAGCCGGCCTACCTTGCTCACCTGCACAACGTCCTCAAGTACAGCAACATTTGCCGCGGGCAGTTGCGGGTGGTGATCGACCCGATGTGGGGGGCCGGGATCGGCTACCTGGAGGACCTGCTGCGGGAGGGGTGCAGCAAAATCGAGATCATCCACGGTTACCGGGACATCCTCTGCGGTGGGCAGCTTCCGGAGCCCGGGTGCCCGACCCATCCACCGGATGGGTACCCCGGCGCGGCGGGTCTGGCCGATCTGAAGCGGGCGGTGGTACAGGGGCAGGCAGACCTTGGCCTGGCCCTGGATGGGGACGCCGGCCGGTTCGGGGTGATCGACCGGGATGGCAGTTTTATCAGTCCCAACGAAGTCATCTACATGCTGCTGCACTATCTTACAGAATACCGGAACTGGCGGGGGGCAGTGGCACGCACTGTGGCCACCACCCACATGATCGACCGGATCGCCGGGGACTATGGCTTACCGGTAGTGGAAACACCCGTCGGCTTCAAGTATATCAGCCAATCTCTGATCAAGCACCACAGCATCCTGGGGGGCGAGGAGAGCGGTGGCCTGAGCATCCAGGGGCACATTCCGGAGAAGGACGGGATTCTGGCCCTGGCTATGGTGGTGGAGATGGCCTCATCCCGGGGCAAGTCTCTCCGGGCTTATCAGGAGGAGATCCGGCAGAAGCATGGCCGGCTGGTGAGCGAGCGGCTGGACCTGCGGCTTCCCCAGGAGGCTATGGATACCTGCTTGGAACGCCTGCAGCAATGGGCGCCCAGGGACCTGGACGGACAGGGTGTGCTGGAACGGAATACCAAGGACGGTGTCAAGCTGGTCCTGGAGGACGGCAGTTGGGTGCTGGTCCGGGCATCCGGCACCGAGCCCCTGTTCCGCATCTATGCTGAGGCGCCTGACCCGGAAAGCCTACACAGGCTTCAAGTGAGTGCCCTTCAAGTCCTGGGCATTTGAGAAGCGGGAAGCGGGAGGTTAGAAAGTCCTAGGTGTATGAGCCCAAAAAATTATTAAAAAATAATATCAATTTTCCATGATGCTTGCAGGATTATTCAACGTAGTGTCGAAGTGCACCAAAAAGCTTGTTGCTACGGTGATGTTGCAACCCGGTTGCTTGAGATAGGGGGTCAAGGCATGGCGGATTTGCAGTCGCTGAACCGGGTTGTTAGAAGGACCTTGGTTGCAGTCGAAGAAGGACGGCAGGAGATCTTCGGCATAGCCGAGGTGGCGCGTGATGAACTGGGGCACCCGCAGCCCGTGCCGGAAATGCTCGCGGCACGGGAAACGGCGGACAGCTTCCAGGAAAAAAGACCGGATCTGCCGGAGACGGAACGCCAGAACCTGGCACAGGTTGCAGAACAGGCGGACATGCTGTTGACCAGGTTCGGAGTGGCCCTGCAGTGCCTGCAGGGAGCGGCGCCGGGTCCATTGGCGGTCCGGATGCTCGACAACGAGCGACGCCGGATTGCCCGGGAGATCCACGACGGTCCCGCCCAGGCCCTGGCCAACCTGCTGCTCAGAACGGTGTTCTGCGAGCAACAGTTGGCCGGAGAGCCGTCAGTTGTTCGGGACGAGTTGCTGAACCTCAAGGAAATCATCCGCAGCAGCTTGCTGGAGATCCGGAAGATCCTCTTCGACCTGCAGTCAAAGAACATGAACCAGGGGCTGGTATGCGGACTGCGCCAGTTGATCGATGAATACCAGGAACGGTACGGCTTACCGGTGATATTCAACTGTTCGGACCAGGAACGGCAACTCGACAGCCAGGTGGCCGGCACCCTGTTCAGGATCGTGCAGGAAGCGTTGAACAATATCTACAAGCACTCCCGTTCAGATCATGCCCAGGTCGACCTGGAACTGGAAGAGTACCAGGTAACCGTGCATATCTTCGATGAGGGCAAGGGGTTCGACCTGCAGGAAGTGGCATCCAGCGACGGGCACTATGGCTTGATGAATATGCGGGAGCGAGTTCAGTTACTGGATGGGTCGCTGCAAATCATGACCGCTCCCGGGCAAGGGACCCGGATAATTGTTACTATTCCGATAGTATAGGGGGTAGAGGCGCTTGGACGGGATTCGAATTCTGATAGCCGATGATCATCCTCTCATCAGAGAGGGGTTGCGTCGGATACTGGAGATGGACCCACAGATAAAGGTTGTCGGAGAGGTTGGGGACGGCCAGGGGGCCATCAACAAGACGCGCATCCTGGATCCCCACGTGGTCCTGATGGATTTGAAAATGCCAGGCACTAACGGCATCGAGGCGAGCCGCGTGATCCGGCGGGAGTTTCCGGAGATCAGGATCATCATCCTCACTGTCGCCGATGATGACGACATGCTGGAAGTCATCCGGGCCGGCGCTAGCGGTTACCTGTTGAAGGATGTGGAACCGGTCGAGTTGCTGAAAGCCATCCATACCGTCTACGAGGGCCGCCCGGCCTTTCACCCGATAGTCACCAGCCGCCTGTTGGGGGAATACAACCGGTTGAGCATGCCGGTGCGCAAGGATGACGAGATCAGTTTGCTCACCGAAAGGGAAAAAGAGGTGCTCGGCCTGATCGCCCAGGGCGAGTCCAACAAGAATATCGCCCACAAGCTGTTCATCAGCGAGAAAACCGTCAAGAACCATATCACCAGCATTTTCAGGAAACTGAAGGTGGAGGATCGCACACAGGCCGCCATCTTTGCTATTAAAAAGCGGATGGTCGAGATTTAAGAGTTGAGGGTGATCAGTTCATGCATCCCGGTAGCGCTTTTCCTGAACTCGAATTCGAATTCCAGGTAGCGTGCAGATGTTCCGCCCTTATCATGTATATCGACAAAAAGATTGTGTACTCCCACTTTTGGCGGTTTTAAGAGATAACAGGTCAATGTAAGAACTTGGCCTTCCCAACTTTCCGTTAGATGATAGGATTCCGACATCAGTGAGACATCGTATCCGTCAATTTTAAAATTCAGTTGGTTTCGATGTAGCAACTTGTTATCTTCGGGATGCACAGGGGATGTGGCCGGTATGAACCTGAATGCAAGCCGGCGCGACCGGAGCATCTGTTTCAGGATTTCTTCCTCAGAGCCAGCTGCGCCATCAAACTCGATCACGGGGCGCACTGTTTGCCTGAAGTGCTCCAGAGGAACCGAAAGATCCTGATGATCCCTCAATATGAGTTCGCTCAAGAAACATAAGAGCGCTTCTGTGTCATGATTCCTCTGTGCGTAGGCGATATTTTTGTGATTATCCAGGAATGAAACCAGATTTTTAAAGACAATGCCGCCATGAATTTTAGATGTCCAGTAAAATTGTTCAGTGAATTGAAATGCCTTGTGCATATCGGCGAAAATCCCCAGTTCCCTTAAGATGGGATACAACAGGTGGCCGGGTTTTTTGACCGAAATATTGGCTGCCGCCCCCTTGGCCAGCAGGTTTTCTGCCGCTCTCCTGTTGATCTCATTGTAAGACAGGCTAAACAGGCCATTGACAACATGGTCGGCGGAAAGTGAAATATAGTCGGCGCCGCCGGTGATCTTGGGGTCAATAGTGTTTCTGATTGCGGAAACAGTACCTGGTCTCACTATAGATAAAAACCTGAGTAAAGACCGCAGACCACCGATCACAAAATTATGGGTTTTCCGTAACTCATTAATCTTTTCCGGAGGGATGCGGACGGCATCACCGATGTATCTTTCTGACGTTGCGGTAAGCAGGCAGCGATTATCTTCCACGTCGAAAAACTCGACGTGATTATGTTTTAGTTCTTTCCGGTGATCTTGCAAGGTCAGTAGATCGTAAAAAAGCTCTATCAAGGCATGGTCGATCACTTCATATTTGTTTAATATTTCAGGGTAATAATCGGTTCCCAAAACCCGGTGCGAATTTGCAAACCCTGAAAATATTTTTACCCCATCGCCCGCCTGGCGCCCGGCGCCGACCAGCCTGCCCGAACCATCGATCGATGCATAATGGGGATACCAGTCGGCCAACTGGTGCGCCAGCCAGCCACAGGCAACCGCGAAGTCCCTGTCGGAGTACCTCACATCTCTTTTGCCATCGTAAGCCTGTCGCCATTCGTCGATCAGCGCCTGCCCAAATTGAGGGCTTCCCTCGAAGGTATCGGGAATTGCATTGTGTGCATAGTCATACACCGAGACATTATTCAAAATATGGTTCATAGATATGGCGTCCGCGCTGTTGCCGGCAAAAATGAAGGCTTCTTCGTTGGCTGCGAGCCTTCCGATCATGTCTTCATTGATGCCGGTGTTCCCACTTTCCAGCTCTTTTTCCGCTTTTCTCAAAGCCAATCTGTTTATGTGGGGATGAACCATAGGCCCCCACCACAGCGCGGGGAAAATAATCAAAAGCAACGCATTTTTAAGTATATTGAGGAAACGTTTCATGTGCACGCCCTATATCACAGGATCGTGGAACCTGGAGTGGTTGCATCTATACATTATATGAGAAGCTGATACAAATGGCGTCTGCTTCAGCCTGAAAGCCTTGAGCTACAAGAACTCACCAGTCACGTCCACAATTGTCATTAAAAGGCGGACGATCGGTTTAACCCTGTATTTCCTCTTCGCATATATTGATCGCGGAAGGGGATGTCAACGTGGGTACGGTGCTGTTGTGGGTTTTAATCTGCGGGTTGGCCCTTTATGGGCTGATTTTGCTTTTCTGGCAGCTTGCCCGCCTGCTGTGCAGCCGTGCCCCGGCAGGTCCTTACCTGAGCCTGCTGTTTGTGGTCCGTGACCAAGCTATCATCATGGAAGGCCTGGTCAGGGAGATCCTGGCCATCCATCAGACATCTCTGCCGCCTTTCGACATGGTGATCGTCGATGACGGCTCCAGCGACGAGACTCTGGAAATCCTCAAGCGCCTCAACAAGAATAACGCCTTTACCTTCATCGAGAGCGGCCCGAATGAGCAACCGCTGGAAATTGGATTGCATGCCTGCCGTGGCGAAGTGATCAGCTATTTCAACCTTACCGGGCAGATTAATCCCCGGTTGGTGGGTCGACTGGCAAGAAGGCTGCTGCAGGGGGAGGGGATCCTGGCGCCCTTGGAGCACTGTGCGGTGACCCTGGTGCACCGGAAAAAATGATCTCTTCTGCTTGAATTGGATTGCCATCAGGTGCAAAATAAGGATAGGAGGCCTCCTGGATGCCCTTCATTTTGCTGATCCTGATGATCCCCTTCCTGCTCATGCTGCTGTTTTACAACGTGGCGGCTTTCTCCTTCGCGCGCCTCGGCCTCTCTCCCTATGGCGCCTTTCTGTTCCTGACCGCCTGCGTCCTCGGGAGCATGATCAACATCCCCCTGTCCCGCCGCCGGGTGGTCTCGCGGGAGCGCAGGGCGCTGCCCTTCCTCCTCCTGTTCTTTTACTCTCCACCGGTGGTGCAGGAACAGGTGATCTGCGTCAATGTCGGCGGCGCCGGGCTTCCGGTGCTCTTTTCCCTCTACCTGCTGTTTGTGCGGGTGCCGCTGGAACCCACCCTGATTGCCCTGCTGCTGGTGGCTGTCGTGGCCAAGCTGATGGCCCGCCCCCAACCGGGGGTGGGGATCGTCATGCCGGCCTTCATCCCGCCGCTGGTGGCCGCTGCCGCCGCGCTCCTGATGGAGATCGCCGGCCTCGCCCCTCCCGGCCAGGCTGCTCCGATAGCCTACGTGGCTGGCACCATCGGTACCCTGGTAGGGGCCGATCTCCTGAACTGGCGGGCGATTCGGAATCTGGGGGCGCAGGTGGTCAGCATCGGGGGGGCCGGGGTCTTCGACGGCATCTTCCTGGTAGGCATTATCGCGGCGTTTTTAGGGTAGAACAAAAGCCAGTGTTTGCAAGCCTTTGAGCGAACTTTGCATCTTAGACGGGATCTTTCACGGCACTAGACTTCCCATTCCAATATTTACTCAACTTGACAAGCTTACAAGAGTCAAGCCAATTTGCTCTTAGCCGTCAGGGAGATAATAATATTATAATAGAGATGGTTGAAACTGGTTGATGGGTTGAAACTGGTTGATGAATCTGCTACACGATCTATATTATTTTAAAGAAAAAGCGTTGGCTGCTCTTTAGGGCAGTCTTTTTATTTGCCCTAATTAAAGAAGCGCTGCGTATAATGCTTTTATTACCATATAATACCATTAAATAAATCTCTGAATGAAATAGTTGACATATCTATTAGTGTCATGGTAACGTGTACATATGATGAACTGAAATGATGCACATCATTTAAAACAGGAGATTTACATATGGGTAGACTAATTAGACTGGCTCACAACTATAAAAAGTGGCTTGAGGAATGCAATCAGGCGCTAAACCAGAATGGTGTAAGAGAGTATGGATTATGTGATTTTTCGATCGAGCAGTTTATTGTAGAGTTGAATGATGTTGCAGCAGGCGATAAAAAGACGGGTTCTGACCCGGAGCCAACACTGGCTGGACTTGCTGCAATAACCCGTAGGCATAATAAGAAAATTGCACAGAGAATGGAAACATATTTAAATTCCCAGGAACATGTTACTGTGGCGAGAATCAACCTACTAAAAAAGGCCTATTTAGGAAAGCTTGAAACCGGGCTGCTAGAACTACTCTTCAAAGTTAGAATCGCCAATCTAATTACTCAACTACGAGCAGATCAAAAAAGTTCGCTCCGGCAATTGGAGCGGCAAAGTGGGGTTTCCTTCTCCTATTTGAGCCAGATCGAACGGCTCTCCGGCAGCTTGCCCTCCGCAGAGATACTGACAAGCCTTGATGCTGTCTTTTATAAACCAAGCAAGGCGTCAAACATCTCCTTGCTGGATCAGCGCAGTTATTTTGAGCAAAGCATACAGTTGTTGCAAAAAGAAGAGGCGCGGCTTGCAAGCACACTAGCGAGCCTGATTGGATGGGACATTAGAGAATCGGCGCCACCTAAAAAAAATATATTTTCCAGCACCTCAAAACCGGAGGAATCAAAGGTAATTGATCGTGATAGCCAGCCCTATGTTGCCCAATCGAATAACAAAGATGCCATCGATGGGTACGCCCCAATTTACTGTTTGCCGGATACGAAATTAGGGAATGCGACTGATGAGATGTGCGATTATTTTATAAACCTGAAACCGGAATTGCAACAAGTCGTTCTTCGCTTAGTCAAGGACTTAGTACAGGCTCAAGAAGCTCAAAAAACAGATTAAGCTAAACATGAAGGGAGGCAGGAAAAACCAGAAACTAGAGCTTGAACGTAAATCGAAATTTATTATGCCATTAAGAGGTGATGTTGATCATGGTGGATACCCAGGATGCTAAGACAGCAATAAACGAGATTACCACAATCAACAAGCGCTTGAATAACAACCTTAACAGGGCTAAGAGATCAGTTGATACTTGGGACTTTAAAGCCTTGGAAAAATCTCTGGCGGCTCTTGGTGATGATGCCAGGCTACTGGTAATTAAGTGCGAAGAAAAAGCCCCCCAGATAAATCGGGTCGTGCAGGCAGAGCATGATTTCGTTTCTGGCGATACCTACGCCGCAGCTTTAGAAAAAGCGCTAATTGATGCAGGCCTATATCCCAAGGGACAATATCCTAATTATGAGTTAATACCATTCAAGTTGACGATTGATCCAGGGCAGGAAGAAGTTATATTGTCGGTTGGACGTAAGAAGGAAAAGATTTCTGCTTTTGCACCACAACAGGTAGCCGCTTGGGTTGCCGCCAAGTATAAGAACCTTGCGGAGCGCCGATTTGATTCGCAACAGTTCTGTAAGGAGTTGCTCGAAGCCTATCAGATAGGTAACAAGTTGGCATTTAAAAAAGAGCAGATCTTGTGGGGACGAGGGGTATCATTGAGCACAATTTACGAATTGCTGACAGTGCGTCACTCCGCAAGGCAGGACTACCCGAAAGAACAGTATATCTACGATTTGGGACGGCTTAAGGAGCAGCTAGAAATACGGCACCTTAGTTATAAGTTCGGGTTCGGTTCTGCCCGCAATCAGGCCCAAGCCCTACTGGTAACTGACAGCCAGGGCCGGGAAAGCCGTCTTGGCAGTTTGATCATTTACAAGGAGGATGAGAAGGCATGAATGTTGATGAACTCGATCTTCTAGATCTGCAATCAGGCCATCCACCAGCTAATGGCGAAATGTTAGAGGGAATGACCCTTGGGCGTCCTTACTGGTTGGATCGATTTCAGGAGCATTACCTGTTCAACTATATCGGACACGGACATGGAAGCAAGGTCAAGTTATTGGTTGGCGGAGAAGGGACCGGTAAAACCCATCTGCTCCGCTGCGTGGAGAGGGACGCCCGGGTACAGGGATACGAGGTAGTTTATGTCTCCCTCAAGGACTTGGAATTCAAACTCAACAATCTGCCGAATCTTTACCGTGCCATCGTAGCGCAGATAGACAAGGAAAAGCTGGTAAAGGGGCTTTGCTGCCGTGTCGCCATGAACCTGGGATACGAAAGCGATGAATATGACGGATCAGACCGGCTGCTACCGTTAATGGTAGAAAGAGAAGGTTGGTCTGCCAACGATACCATAAAAGAGATCAGAACTGCTGCTGGCCGAACCTTTCGTAATCTAGATGCCGGACCTGCCTTTATCACCTTTTGTTACCGGGCGACCTATAGCAGGCTGGTTGCAGGTAAGGAGGACACGCTCAGATCCGTGATCCGTTGGCTGATGGGTGAGAAGCTGGAACGGAGTGAGAAGCAGGATACAGGCCTATTTGAGACACTTCAGAAGTCCAACGCCAGGGCATGGTTGAACTCTCTGGTTCACATCCTGAACATTGCTGGAATGGCCGGCTTAGCGGTGATGATCGATGATCTGGAAGAGATAATTAAAATTAACCCGGAAACCGGCCGTCATGCTTATACCATCAATACCGTGAAGGACACCTGCGAGTTGTTCCGGCAGCTTATCGATGACTCTGAGTTGCTGAACAGTTTCGTGCTACTCCTGGCGGGCCGCAAAGAAGTGATTAGAGACGAAAAACGCGGCCTCCTCAGCTATGATGCACTCTGGAATCGATTGCAGACCGGACTGGTGCCCAGCGATCACTTCAATCCATACTGCGACATAGTTGATCTGGATTTACATTACGCAACAAACGGCGCCGATTTCCCCCAACAGGTGGCGATAAGACTGAGCCAGTTGCTGCAGGATGCAGGTTTCCGTCGTAAGTATCGGGATCTGCCTGATCTCAGTGACCATAACGCTCTCAGAGCAAGAGTTATAGAGACAGCCATGATGATGGAAAGGGAGGCGGAGTAATTGATAGCCTATGACGGCGAGCGCTTGAAAGCAGTTTCGGTAGTAGAGGCATTACGGGCGGGAGTGCCGACCAGGGCTTCTACGAAGGCGCTACCTGATTTGCGGGGAGAATTGACAGATTTGATCAAGGACGACCTTGAGTTGTTCCAGCAAGGACAAGCCATGCCCGGCAGACTGGTCTGGGGTCCCTACGGACAGGGCAAGACCCACGTGCTTACCACGGTGGAGCATTTGGCTCTGGAGATGGGCTTTGCAGTGAGCCGGGTTTCTCTGAGCCGAGAGGTTTCATGCCACAACCTGAGCCATTTCTACAGCAGGGTGGCACCTTTGTTGCGCACTCCTGACTCCACCGTCTATGGTTTGCAGCGTAAGCTCAACCAAAAAAAAGAATCCGATCTGCCCGAGAGCCAGATTCAGAGCCCCGGTCGTTACTGCCACCCTCTTCCTGCTGTAATTTTCGAGGATTATTTTGTAAGCAATGGTGAGGAACAGGATTTACTTTATGGTTATTTGATGGGCGCCAAAGTATCCTTGAATGAATTGAAACGAATTCATCGAGCCTGCAGGGATCAGGCAATGCCAAGGTTCGATCAGAATTTCAAGGCCAATAGAGATGCTGAAGCTTTCTTTGGTCTGCTGGCTGACGCTATCTGTTTATGCGGCTACAAAGGCTGGGTGATCTTGATCGATGAACTGGAGCTGGTTGGGAGACTTGGTATGATTAGCCGTTTAAAAGCTTACCGTAACCTTAATTGGCTGTTAAACTGGTCGGGAACAATGAAGTATCCGATCTATACCGTGGGGGCCGCGGCAGATACGCTTCAAACCGGGGTTTGGAATCCAACTGCTGCCAACCGGACAAAGGATGAGGCAATCATGCCCGACTTAGCAATGGACCGATTTGGTGCTGCAGTAAAGAACGAGATTAAGAAATTTTTTGAAACCGGCAACAGCAACCGGTGTCCTAGCGTGAGTCTGGTGACTCCAGAGGCTTTGGTTGGATTGTTAGATGAGCTTGTCAAAATTCACGGCTTGGCCTATGCCTGGGACGCGACATTGGATGTTCATAAACTACTAAATGATTTGGGTACCACTACAGTGCGCACTTACATCCGGGCCACTCTGGAGGCTCTTGACATCAGCTACGTCTATCAGGAAGAGGTGATACCGGAAACGCAAGACCTTGTCGCCTGTGCGCTCGAAGAGGACAACACCTTTTTCTCAAAGTCTGTTAACGAGGAGTAACATCTTAACGCGAAGTAAACTGCATCTCGTTTTATTGAGGAAGCAGGAAATATTTTCTTTATACTAATGTATATCCCAAAAGAATGGAATGCAAACGGTCAAGGGGTGGGCTCGGCGCAAGCCAAGTTTTCTTTTCAAAACTATAGCTTGACAAAAATTATATTTACAGTTAAAATTCAAAAAAATACTCTGGAAAGGCTTTGACGAGGAGGAGTATATATACTCCTGAAACATAGAGAGGGGATGACGGTGGAAATTCCCCAAGACGGGTATATAGAAGGTAGCCTCTGAGCCGTGAACCGAAATCCGAGGAGAGTAGACTTCAACGGAATCCCACCGTTATCGGGGAGCAGTATGGGCGTTCACGCCCGTACTTGAATGAGTGTGTACATTTGTACAAACTTGGGTGGTACCACGGAGGTCAACCTTCGTCCTAGACGGACGAGGGTTTTTTGTTATTTAGGAGTCGTTCAAAGTCAGGAAGAGCTTTTTTATCGTTAAACATGCGAGGAGGAATGGACATGAAGTATTCTGGCGCTGAAATCATCATCAAGCTTCTGGAAAGGCAGGGAATAAAAATAATTGCCGGAATTCCCGGAGGCGCCAATCTCCCCCTGTATACCGCGCTTAGGCGGAGCAGCATTCGGCATATTTTAACCAGGCATGAACAGGGGGCCGGATTCATCGCGCAGGGGATGGCGCGGTCGACGGGGCGTGCCGCAGTCTGCTTCGCCACTTCCGGCCCGGGTGCCACTAACCTGATCACGGCAATCGCTGACGCCAAACTGGATTCTGTTCCGGTTGTCGCTATCACCGGCCAGGTGTCCTCGAGCCTGATCGGATCTGATGCGTTTCAGGAAGTGGATATGTACGGCTTGACAGTACCGATCACGAAGCATAATTACCTGGCGAAATCAGCCAGGGACCTGCTTCAGATCCTGCCTGAATCATTCAGGATTGCCGAATCCGATCGACCAGGGCCGGTGGCCATCGATGTTCCCAAAGATGTTCAACAAGAGGAGGTCGATATCGAGGAATGGCCGCTCACGCTTAAAAACCATGATGCAGTAGAACCGCACGCAGATCGGATTGAACAGATAGCAGAGTTGATCAACAAGTCCAAAAGGCCGCTGCTGTATGTCGGGGGAGGGATTATCCAATCGGGGGCGCATGGCTTGCTATATGAGCTGGCAAAAAAGGCCTCCATTCCGGTCACTTCAACACTGATGGGTCTTGGATGTTTTCCCCCCGATGACCCGTTGTATCTTGGCATGTTAGGAATGCATGGTTCCCGTTCTACGAACTACATCATCAACGAGGCCGATCTGCTGTTGGCTTTTGGGGTCAGATTCGATGACCGGGCTACCGGAAATGTAGGGAAATTCTGTCCGCATGCCGCTATCGTCCATGTGGACATAGACCCGTCGGAAATAAACAAGATCAAGCAGGCGCATGCCTCTATCAGCGGCGACATCGGAACTGTCTTGAAACACATGATTCCTCTCGTGAACTGTGATGCCCGTCCGGATTGGCTGGCACTCGTCAACAGGATGAGAGCGGATTATCCTTTTCTCATGCCGGACAGAAATGATCTGTACCATCCAATCAACATCATCAAGACCATAAGCGGGCTTGCAGCCCCGGATACCATTGTGGCAACCGATGTCGGGCAGCATCAGATGTGGGTGGCGCAAGCATATCCGTTTCAGCGCCCCCGCACGCTGTTAACTTCCGGCGGTCTTGGCACAATGGGATTTGGCCTGCCTGCAGCTATCGGGGCCGCTCTCGCCAACCCCGGCAAGCGGATCATCTGTTTTAGCGGAGACGGTTCGCTGCTCATGAACATTCAGGAGTTGGCCACGCTGGCCGACTGGCAGCTCGATATCACCATCATCCTCTTCCAAAACGGGCACCTGGGACTGGTAAGACAGCAGCAGGAGCTGTTTTATGAACAGAACTACATAGCTTCAAAATTCATGACCAACCCCGACTTTGCAGTTATTGCCCGAGGTTTCGGTATTAGAGGCTACGATTTAACCAGGGAGAGCGGCGAACTTGCTTCCATTTTCCAAAAAGCCCTGACAGAACCTGGTCCGTGTCTTATTAACGTACCTATAGATTATGCGGAGAATGTTTTTCCGATGGTACCCCCAGGCAAGGCAAATTATGAAATGATCGGCGGTGAGATCGATGAATGAATCAACGGTGATTGGTTTAAAGGTGCGGAACCATCCCGGAGTCATGTACCACATCACAGGACTTTTTTCGAGGCGGGCGTTCAATCTTGAAGGCATACTGTGCGGACAACTCGGTGACGGAGCCACAAGCCAGATATATCTGTTGGTTAATAAAGATCAGGGTTTGGAGCAGATCGTAAAACAACTGGAAAAGCTTCACGATGTGCTTGAGCTTTCACTGCATGAAAACTATGACATCACGTTATTCAACAGGATACATGAACTGATTAGAATGAAAACCGGGAATTGATAGGCTGGGGCAGACAGTCGGTGTCACCGCTTTTTGAGCCGACTGTTCAAGTTCACGGGACGGGGTCCAACTCGGCTTTCATCTTCAGCGTCTCAATCAAGTTGACATAATTATCCCGTTCGGCCTGGTCGTGGAGCAGCGGAAGATTGTACCGGACTACTGCCAGGCCGGCTTTAAAGCTGCCCCGCACCAGGGCGAGGGCGGTTTCGGCATCAGCACGCACCGGTGCGTAGGATCTGGGCAGCGCAGACCTGATCAGGAGGGAGATCTCCAGGGAACGCCGGGCGATCTCCAGAGGCACATCCATGGCATGGGCAGGCCCGTTGGAATCGTCGTCCACCACGTCCCGGTAGGCGGCCCCGTCCTCCTGGGCGAGTTCCAGGCAGCGTGCGGTCAGGTCCTCCGCCTGTTCCAGCGACCGCTCCCAGAAGGCTGGTTGATCCTCATGGCCAATGGCGCCGGCATTGTCTGTTAGCTTGCGCAGGTTGACCCGGCAGACCATGGCAAACAGGGCCGCCCCCTGGGCGGCGGTCAGACCTGCTGCAGCCCCGGCGCTGGGGAAGAGGGAATCGTCAGCCAACTCCCTGAGGTAACCGGTGATGTTCAGATCCTTGATGACGGGCAAAGACACGCTGTATTCCTTCCTACCGGGGTCAGGATGAGGGGGGATCAATTGCTTGTACCCTGGCTGGGGCGGTCCTCCCCGGAACTGCAGTCTCCTCCTGCCGGCCGGGTTTGTTGGTCGCTGTGCGCTGTGATTACGGGCAGTTCCTGCCAGGAGATGCCCCGGGTGTGCTGTGTGTGATTCCAGTCCCGGTTGGACTGGGTGGCAAAGCCGCTGTAAACCACCGGCAGCCAGGAAAAAGCGAAGACTGGGTAATAGAACAGCCAGCCGTAGACATTGGGGGAGATCTTCTCCAGCAGCAGGGGGATGCCGAAATATATGGTATCGGCAACGAAGAAGATCAGGAACAACGGTTGGTGCAGCAGCGCTGGCAAGCCCTGAAAGACTTCGTACAGGATGCCGAAGCCGAAGAGCATCACAAAATAAGGGTTACAGCAATAGAGGACTGCATCCAGGAGTGCCAGGTTCCGCTGTCTGATCCCCTGCCACAGCAGTTTCGGCAGGTAGCGACCAGCCACGGTGCAGTGCCCCTGCATCCAGCGCTGGCGCTGTTTCATGGACTGCTTCATGGTCAGCGGCTTCTCGTCAAAGACCTTGGCCTCGTGGGCCCAAGTCACCCTGAAGCCGTTCAGCAGAGCCTTCATCTGGAACTCCAGGTCTTCGGTAAGAGAATTGGCGCCCCAACCGAATTTACGCAGCACGTCGACGGCGATGCACATGCCGGTACCGCCCAGGGCGCAGCTCAGGTCCAGGTTGTACTTGGCCAGTTGCCAGAAGCGGTTGGTGATCACGTAGCCGACGTGGATGCTGCGGGTAACCCAGGTGTCGTCCGGGTTCTTGGAATCGAGGTAGCCCTGGATGATCTTATCGCCCTGCAGCAGCCGCTGATTCATGATCCGTAAGTAGTTGAGCGAGACCAGGTTGTCGGCGTCGATGATGACCACCGCGTCGTACTTTTTTTGGAGCGAGTAGAGCCGGTTGAATGCCCATTCCAGGGCATAGCCCTTGCCCCTCTCCTGGTCGTTGAACCGTCTCCAGACTGTCGCCCCAGCTTCTGCAGCCACCTGCGCCGTGTTGTCGGTGCAGTTGTCAGCCACCACGAAGGTGTCGTACATCTCCTTGGGGTAGTACAACTCCTTGCAGTTTTCCACCAGGGCGCCGATCACGCCCTCTTCGTTATAGGCGGGGATGATGACGGCAAACACGTTTTGCGGGTCCGCCGTATAGGTCTCTTTCTTGTAGATGAAGCCGAAGAACGAAATCGAAATGTAGTAAACAACGACGAAAAGCAGGAGAATGCTCAATAGATTGACGATATTTTCCATCTAGACCTTCCTAAGTTGAATTTTTTCAAGTGCTGATTGGCGGAGCCTGTCCGCGCGCAAACTCCATGCCACAAATACCCATGCTAAAATCTATTATAGTCTCTATCACTATAAAATAATACCCTGTCTGGATAATATTGTTGATCCTCGACAATGCTTTTTAACCGTATCTTTCCCTGAATAATGTTTTGCCATGCCAGAACTGTTGTCGTACAAGGGCGTGTCCATTCAACTCACCTCTTTGAGTGCGGGGGCTCGTTTAATAGCAGCCAGTATAATCCCAAGTGCCTTACCGCCTCGGAGAACTGTTTAAAGCCCACCGGCTTGCGGATATAGCTATTGGCTCCCAGGTTGTAACTTCCAGCAATATCGTCTTCTTCGCTTGAAGTGGTGAGGATCACTACGGGGAGCAATTTTGTTATTTTATTGGAGCGAATATGACGCAGCGTCTCAAGGCCATCAACCTTTGGCATCTTCAAGTCCAGTAAAACAACCACAGGCATGGTGCTTGTGTCGCGGTCCTTGTACGCGCCGGTACCAAATAGGTAGTCCAATGCCTCGGCTCCATTACTGGCCACAACAATCTCGTTAGTAATATTGCCTTTTTCTAGTGCACGTATGGTTAAATTTGCGTCGTCCGGATTGTCCTCAACCAGAAGTATCAATTTTCCACCCACGATTATCCCCTCCCAGAAATTTGTCTGTTCAGCGTGAAGTAGAATGTCGCCCCTTTTTCTTCGGCGGCTTCCGCCCATACCTGTCCTCCGTGCCGATGAACGATGCGCTGGACAATGGCCAGGCCAACACCGGTGCCTGGAATTTCATGTATTTATTTCGACACTTATCCCCTTTTCCTTTATTTCCTGCATTCTCCTTGAGTATTTATTTAGCCAGGCGGTGGTTTCTATATAGTTCTCCATGGTGCGACCGAGCAAGCCTTGCTAATTATTTGCTAATTTCATCATCATACAGGATCATACAGGTGCTCGAAGGCCTTAACCATCTCTGTCTGCATGCCTGGCAGGACGTGTGGAGTCAAAGTCTCTTCGATCCTGAGATTCTGGATAAGGTCCGTGCTTTAGCCAAACAAAAAGGGGCGCCCTACCAGACGTTGGTACAGATGTGGGTGGCGGAAAAGGTGCAGGAATCAAGTGAAGTATACAAGTGAAGAACCCAGGGACCATAGGAGACGGGACTAGCTCGGCCAATGGCCAGGCGGAGGCATAAGGGCTTAGCAGTGTAGTGCTTGTCAAAAAGTATATCATAAACTTTATATAACTTAGAGCTAAAAAAGGGGATAATCTATATGCACGAAAGATGAGTATTTCAACAACAGGCGCATGGTATAATATACCTGTTAACTTCGAAGCAGGTCGAGCGGTGCCGGGGAGCGATCGATGGGCATTTACAAGGAAGAGGCAATTGTTCTGCGCAGCATGGCATACGGGGAGGCGGACCGGATCCTCACCCTGTTCACCAGGGGAACCGGGAAGGTGTCGGCCATCGCCAAGGGTGTCCGTAAGCCTTCCAGCCGTCTGCGGGGCGCAGTGCAACTGTTCAGCCACACCTACCTGGTTCTCTATGGCGGCAAGACCCTGGATACCATCACCCAGGGGGATGCCGACGAGACATTTGGCTTTATCGAACAGGACCTGGACCGGCTGGCCGCAGCCAGTTGCTTTACGGAATTGGTCGACCGCCTGACCATGGAGAGGCAGCCCCAGTCGAAGCTGTTCCAGCTCCTGCTGACAGCATTGAGGGCACTGGAGGGATCGGACCCGGAACTGCTGGGCCGGGTTTTTGAGACCAAGCTCCTGGCGGCCCTGGGCTACCAGCCGCAGTTCGAGGGATGCGTGATGGGCCACCACGACGACTGGCAGACGCTTCAGCCCGGGGTGCCAGTTGCAGGCCCGGTCTGGTTCAGCATCGAGAGGGGCGGTGTGCTCTGCCCCGCTTGCGCCGCCAACTGTCCGGGGGCTTTGACCCTCTCCCCCCCGACAGTGGCTGCCCTGGCCTATTTCCTGCGCGCTCCCCTGGACCGGGCCGTGCGCGTCCGGATCGAACGGAGGAACCGGCTGGAGCTGGCCTCTTTTCTACGCTCTTTTATCTGCTACCACGGGGATATCAGGCTTCGTTCCTGGCAGTTTGCCAGATGACTACCCGCTCTAATGCCACCGCTTCTCCTCCTCCGCATCCGGGCTAACGCCCGGCCTGAAGAATGCGGAGCACAGGCGCATCCGGGCTTACAGCCCGGCCTGAAAGAATGCGGAGTACATGAAGCGGTGGGCGCCCGTATCCGGGCT